>CAYOMB010000090.1:0-5531 GCA_964404955.1 uncultured Dehalococcoidia bacterium | reverse complement strand
GTAATTGCTGAAAGTATGCTTGAGAAGTTCGGTGGAGACCATTTAAATGAAACTAAACGGAACTATCATTCATATCTTGATACAATTACACCTTAATAAATGATTTGTTCTTCGACCATTTTATCAATACTGGTTTGTTCGATACCTAAAAGGTCGTGTAGTATATAATTGTTACTCGAACCAAGTTCCGGTGCAGGAGCTATTTTTGTTTCAGGAGCATTATTTAGCGTCCATGGAACGTTGGGTAATTTAATATCATTATAGTCTTTATGGATGTAATCACTGACAAAATTTCTTTCTATATGATGTTTATTCTCTATAACTTCTAAACTATCCATTGATGCCCCACACATAATACCATTTGACTGAAGTTTTTCCATCAGATCGAATTTATCAAATTGTTTCGTCCAGTTTGAAATATTATGAGTTATTTTCTCTCTATTTTTGATTCTTTCTTCATTAGAATTATATTGAATTAATTCAGGAATTTTGGATAGCATACAAAATTTGTTCCAGTCTTCATCATTTTCTATAGCCAAAGCCACCCAAGAATCGAATCCCTTACATGGAAAAAGGTCATGTATACCAATCCCTGATTCATAATTTCCATTCCTTTCAATAATTTCTTTATTCATAAAAAAATTCATCAAGGATTCTTGTAGTAACGTGGTATTTGCTTCAGCCATTGAAAAATCAACATATTGTCCCAAACCTGTTCGATATCGTCCTGATAGGCAACTGGCTACAAGGAATGTTTGCATCATGCCTGTTAAAGGATCTGCCCAAACACCACCGATCATTGGTGGTTTTTCTGGTACACCAGTCTGATAACTCCAACCTGTGAAGCATTGAAGCAATGTCCCGTAAGCTACATGATCTTTATCGGGTCCAGAGTGTCCCAAGCCTGAAGACGAAACCATAATTAAGTTTGGGTTATTTTCTTTAATATTTTCATATCCAAGTCCGATACGTTCGATTACACCACTGGCATAATTTTCTACAAGAACATCACTGATTGATATAAGTCTTTTCGCAATATCTACGCCTTTCTCGGTGCGTAGGTTAAGACTTAAAGAAGTTTTGGACTGATTTAAAAAATGGAAATTTCCACCGCCCCCAACTCTTGTGGGATCAGGTCTTCGATGACTTTCAATTTTTATTATTTCTGCACCCATCATACCAAGCATTCTGGTACATGTTGGGCCTGCAATGATCCAACTAAAGTCTATTACTCGTATGCCTTCTAATGGTAATTTATTCATAAAAGTGATTCTAGAATGCAATTTAGATAATGTTAAGTAGTTATTAATATTTTTTGTGTTGTGTTTTGCAGGATTATTAACTATAAAGATAAAAATACGATATAACTACAAGAATAGGAGCAGTTATAGTGTTAGGTCGTTTGAGCAATTTTCCTCAAGAACAGCGAAAAATTATCCGTGGTTGGTGTTTTTATGATTGGGGGAACTCTGCTTTTTCTACAAGTATAATGGTTGCTATTTTACCTCCATATTTTGTTGCTATATTTAAAGACGTATATCCACAGGGACTTGATTTTGGCCCATTTACTTTTACTGCAAGTTCTATATGGGCATTAGCTATAGCATTGGCTACAGCTGTTATTGCTTTCTCAAGCCCTATACTTGGAGCAATTTCAGATACAAGGAAAATTAAGAAGAAAATTCTTGTTATATATACCTATATAGGATGTTTCGCAACGCTTCTTTTGTTCTTTTCGGTATATACAGGCTCCGAGTGGGCATGGTTGCTTATGTGTGCGACTTTAGCTAATGCAGGTTTTTTAGGAGCATGGGTTTTTTATAACGCATTACTTCCCAAAATTGTTTCAGAAGAGTCTATAGATTATGTAAGTAGTTTAGGGTTTGCCTATGGTTATATTGGAGGAGGATTGCTTCTTGCTATTCATCTAGTTGCGATAATATATTTTGATTCATCAGATTTCGTTATACGAATTTCTATGGCTTCGGTTGCTGTATGGTGGTATTTATCGGCATTAATTACTTTTAAGAATGTTCCTGAACCAGAGGTTGATTCTTTATATGAAAATGAGAAAATGTCTATATCAGAAGCATTCAATCAAGTTATTGGAACTTTGAAAAAGGTTTCAAAATTCCGAACTATATTTTTGTACCTCATTGCGTATCTAATTTTTAATGATGCAATTCAAACAATTATTAGTGTAGCCGGGGCTTTTGGTCCTGATGTTTTAGGGGTTACTCTACAAATCAATATGGTTACCATATTGATAATTCAGTTTATAGCTGCACCTGGTGCAATGGCATTTAGTATATTTGCCAATAAAATTGGATCTCAAAAAGCCTTATTGGTAGCTCTGCTTGGATGGGCATTTATAGTCGTAATTGCTCTTGGATTTGCACCATTAACTCCTGAAAATTCATCCGATTATGACATCCAGCTGAGAAGTCTAGATGAATCTGGATATGAAATTCTCGCAATACCAAGCTCTATAGAAAAGCCGACTAAAGCTTTCGATGTTTTGGAAAATTATAGTATTGGTGATCAAGTAGATGAAAAATCAGTAAAAGAAATAAAGAAAATTGTTTTAGAAGAAAATTTGTCGCCTTATTCTCTATATATTGATGGTGGTTCTGAGTCTGTCTCAGGGATTGGTAGTTCACATAAGTCAATATTAAATGATTCTCTTTCCGTTTGGCCAAAATTTATGAGAAGTATTTTATGGGAACCTTTAGGTATAACTGTTTCATTGCAATGGATATTTTTAGGAATATTTGTTGGATTTGTAATGGGTGGAAGCCAGGCATTGGCAAGAAGCCTTTTTGCAGTAATAATCCCAAAAGAACAATCAGGAGAATTTTTTGGCTTTTTTGGGTTTGTCGGGAGATTTTCCGCAACTATCGGACCGATTTTATATGGTATTGTTGCAGGTTTGATAGATCCGAGGTTCGGAGTGTTTTCTCTATTAATTATATTACTTGTCGGAACTATTATGCTTTGGAGGATCAATCTCGATAGCGTTCTGAAGAAAAATTAATTTTCCTTAACCCAATTAATTATTTCTTTTGCATGTCCCTCTGGACTTACTTGTGGCCATATATTGGATATATAACCATTTTCGTCAATTGCAAAAGTTGTCCTGATAATACCTACAATGATTTTACCTTGGCGTTCTCTTTCTCCCCAAGCACCATATGTTTTGGCAAGTTCTGCTCCGGGGTCGGCAAGTAAAGGAAAATTTAAATCAAACTTAGTAGTAAATTGTTGGTGAGAATCTTCATCATCAGGACTAACACCAAGCACCTTCACATTTAAATTTTGTAATTCCTCATTAGAATCTCTAAATTCACATGCTTCTATCGTGCAACCAGGGGTATCGTCTTTGGGGTAGAAATATAGGATTGTCTTATTTCCCTTCAAGGAGTCAAGAGAAATGTTCGACCCATCTGTTGATTTTAAATTAAAATCAGGTGCTTTATCTCCTAAATTTAATACCATACCATACCCCCAATAAACACTAATTTATATTTGGCTAACTGCATTTTTGATTTCATCGAAGTCTGGTTGTTCTGGTGGAGCAACTGCAACTTTATATCGTATTGTTCCCTCAGAATCTATAACGAATACTGCTCTCATTGAAGTAGTATATCCAGGCATTCCCGCAAAGTCATTTACAGCAATTCCATAGTCTTCAATAGTTTTCCTTGAGTAGTCACTTAGAAAAGGAAAATTTAGATCATTTTCGTTTACAAATGCGTTTTGTGCAAAAAAGGAATCTACGCTTATTCCATAGACTTGTGCACCAAGATTATTATATTCAGAAAGAGCATCTCTAAATGTACAAGCTTCTTGTTGGCATCCACCTGTAAAAGCTCCTGGAAAAAAAGCCAAAACTGTTGTTTTACCTTTAATATCTGCAAGTGTTACAGGTTGTCGTTCATTATTAATTAATGTTAATTCTGGGGCTGATTGTCCTACTTCTGCTGACATAGATCCTCCTTGTTTGGATGAGTAAATAAATTGGACTACATTTAATAGTTTTAGCATTGTAACAAATTAATTTTTTTCTTTCTAGGCTTTTTATAGATCTTAGTTCGTTATACAATTAAGGTGATTTTTAAGCATAAATATTGAGAACATCTGGAGTCTGTGGTGAATGAATTAATGAGTAAAATGGGATCTATAGGACAATCACTTTGGTTAGATAATTTAAGTAGAGATATCATTGAATCTGGTGGATTGAAATCATTATTGGGTTCAGGAATTACTGGTATTACTTCCAATCCGAGTATTTTTGAAAATTCACTTGGAAGTGATTCATATGATAAGCAAATAAATGATATTTTTGATAGAAGTGATATCGTAAAGGTGTATGAGGACTTAGTTTGTAAAGATATAAGCGATGCATCTGATATTTTACTTCCAATTTTTAATGAAACTAATGGTGAAGATGGGTATGTTTCATTAGAAGTCAGCCCACTTATTGGATATGATACAAAAGCTACTATTGAAGAAGCAAAGTATTTATTTAATAGGCTCAATAAACCAAATGTACTTATTAAAGTACCTGCTACCGGTGAAGGAATATTAGCGATTGAAGAACTTATTTTTGCAGGTGTCAATATTAATGTAACTTTGATTTTTTCTGTAGAACAATATAAAAATGTCCAAAATGCTTACATTAATGGCCTCAAAAGAAGAATCGAAAAAGGTTTGGATGTAAGTGACATATATTCTGTAGCATCATTTTTTATCAGTAGAATTGATACAGCTGTAGATACAATCCTTAATGCACATCAAAATGATTCCAGTCATCTTCTAGGGAAAATAGCTGTTGCTAATGCAAAAGTCGCATACGATGAATTTAATAAAACGTTTTCTACGCATGAATTTATGGGCGACAATATGAAAGGTGCTCGTGTTCAAAGATTATTATGGGGAAGCACTAGTGCAAAAAATCCCAACTATAGTGATTTATTATATGTTGATTCATTAATCGGTAATTTTACTATCAATACTATGCCCCAAATTACCTTTGAAGCATTTATAGATCATGGTAAAGCTGACAACACAATACAAACTGGTTTAGATGAGGCAAAGAATACCTTGAATCAGTTGCCAGACTTTAACATTAATCTTGATCAAATAACTGATAAGTTACTTGTTGACGGAGTTAATCAATTTGCTAACTCATTCACAAACCTTTTAAGCTCTTTAGAATCTAAATTAGGTGTGAAGTAGTAATACATTAGTTTAATTATCAGCTCCATCTGCAACATAACCTCTTTCGCCGTGATCACTCACATCTAATCCCTGATCTTCCTCAGATTCTGCGGATCGTAAACCTAAGCCTGGTATGATATCGAGTGCTTTTAGTAGGATTAAAGTTACAATTAAAGAATAAAGCATAGTAGCTATAACAAGTATTATATTTTCGACAAGTAGAGTGGAAGAACCTTCAATTAAACCCTCTGCTCCTCCAATAACTTTTTCTGCAAAAATTCCTGTTGCTATCACACCGATAATACCTCCGA
>CAYOMB010000089.1:0-5591 GCA_964404955.1 uncultured Dehalococcoidia bacterium | reverse complement strand
TGTTAGGAGAATGTTTTATGGTAGAGAAAAATACGTGGGATTTAAAAACTGGCCTAGCTCAAATGCTTAAAGGCGGTGTGATAATGGACGTGGTTACGCCAGAACAAGCTAAAATTGCGGAGGATGCTGGAGCGTGTGCAGTAATGGCTTTAGAAAGAGTGCCTTCGGACATAAGAGCAGCTGGTGGAGTTGCTAGAATGTCTGATCCTGACATGATTACAGGAATTATAAAAGCAGTAAGTATACCAGTGATGGCAAAAGCTAGAATTGGTCATTTAGTTGAAGCCCAAGTTTTAGAAGCATTGGGTGTTGACTATATAGATGAATCTGAAGTATTAACTCCTGCAGATGAAAATAATCATGTTAATAAACATGATTTTAAGGTTCCATTTGTTTGTGGGTGCAGGAACTTGGGTGAAGCCTTGCGTAGAATAGGTGAAGGCGCCGCCATGATTAGAACCAAGGGAGAAGCAGGGACTGGAAACGTTGTTGAGGCAGTAAGACATGCTCGATCTGTTTTGGGAGAGATAACAAGAATTACAAACTTGGATCCTACAGAATTAATGGCAACTGCTAGAGATTTACAAGCTCCCTATGAATTAATATTACAAATACACGAAACAGGTAAATTACCTGTGGTAAATTTTGCAGCCGGTGGAATAGCGACTCCAGCTGATGCAGCTTTAATGATGCAAATCGGCGTTGAGGGAGTTTTTGTGGGATCTGGTATATTCAAATCCTCAAATCCTTCAGCAATGGCTAAGGCTATTGTGAAAGCTACTACTCATTTTAATGACCCTGAAATAATTGCTGAAGTATCTTCAGGTTTAGGTGATGCGATGAGAGGTTTAGATGTTCGTACTATGCCGGAAGAGGAACAATTAGCCACAAGAGGATGGTAACAGTTGTCTGGAATTGGGGTTTTGGCACTTCAAGGTGATTTTGTAGAACATATAAAAACTTTTTCAAGCTTAGGAGTGCCAGTACAAGAGATAAGAAAATCTACCCAAATCTCTGATTTGGATGCTTTGGTAATACCTGGTGGAGAGAGTACAACAATTTCATACTTGATGGATTTATATAACTTTAGACCAGCTTTAACAGATGCAGTAAATTCAGATTTACCAATTTGGGGAACATGTGCTGGATTAATATTAATGGCTAATAAACTCAAAGAAGATATTCCTATTCCTCTCAACCTTATGGATATCAATGTAAGTCGAAATGCATATGGTCGACAGATAGATAGTTTTAAAGATGAAATCAATTTTTCCTTTGATAATGAAAATCCTTTTCCGGGTGTATTTATCAGAGCTCCTAAAATTCTTAGTATTGGACAAAATGTAGACGTAATTTGTACTCTAAATGATGGTGAAGTTGTAGGAGTAAAACAAGGTAATAATCTAGGTACATCTTTTCATCCTGAACTAACTACTGATAATAGGTTTCATAAATATTTTATTGATTTAGTTTATAGTTAGGTAATTAATGATTAAAAAGCTTGGTTTTTTTGACATACTACATGTGTTAAAAGCAGATATGCCAGATTTTTCTGTACAAAGACCTGATAATATTGGCAAACCACTTAAATTCATGCAGCGAATATTAATATGTTTGAATATATTTGGATACAATCGTAATCAAATTACTTTTATTTCTAGAAGTTCTAATTCAATGAATGGATTAATTTGTATACGAAAGATAAAAGATAAAAATTATTGGTTCATTCGCCACTTGTTGCTTGAAAAAGTAAATTTTGATTTATTTAAAAATATTATTGATATTTCAACAGCATATATAACAAAAAGAAAATCTTATGGAATGATACTAAAAATTCCTAATAACTGGCAGCTAATTGATACTGCATCTAGTGCTAAATTTAAAGTTGTATCTCAGAATGTAATATTGACACTCGGTGGTCAATATTCTTTATATAAATCTAATGCAACTTACTTATTCAAATTGAATAGTAGTAAGTACAAATCAGATTTAACTTTTGTATATGAAAATGCATTAGATTTTTTTGTTAAAAAAAATTTAACGCCTTATGATAATGATTTAGTACAATTGTGTAGTATGGTAGATGTTGACGCTAAAGAATTAATATATGTTGATAATGATAATTTTCTTGGTTCTTTATCAAAGAAAGATTATCATAAAATTTGCGCAGTGGGCCTCAATATAATTCAAAAGTATAGCAACATACTTCCAGAACTTATTTCAGATGCATATCAGCTTGCTAAAAGAAAGCAACTATATTGGATAGTTAAAATCGAACAAAAAGATATACTTGATAATCTTCATAAGTTAGGTTTAATTAATCAAGTATCATTTTGTACATTAGTTTATCAAACACAAGCTAGAATATATGACAATTCAACTTCTAAGGTAAAAATGGCAATAGAAGTATGAAATTAGTATCTTATTTATTTAAAGGGGACATGTATGAATCCAGACACAGAAATTGATGATCTACATAGTTTTTTAGATGTTCTACCACCACAAATTCGTGAGAGGCTTCTAAAAGATAATAACCTAAATTCTCTTATTGAAGTTGTTTTAGATTTAGGTCGTAAACCTCAAGTAAGATTTGCAGATGGGGATGAAGAAATGGATATGGATCCAATTTCATTTTCTGAACTAGGTTTATTAACTGAAAAAATAGGTAGCTTTGGAAATGATAATAGAGCAGGGGTGGAAAAAACACTTCATAGATTTTCAGCAATTCGTGCTAGAGATACTACTGTTATCGGTGTTACATGCAGAGTCGGTAGATCCGTAGAAGGAACTACAAAAGCTATAACTGATTTAGTTAATGAAGATAAAAGTATGTTATTGCTTGGTAGGCCAGGAGTAGGAAAGACAACAATTTTAAGAGAGTTAGCAAGAGTATTATCTGTAGATTTATCAAAACGAGTGATAATCGTCGATACTTCAAATGAAATTGGAGGAGATGGATTTATTCCTCATCCTGGTATTGGTAAAGCCCGAAGAATGCAAGTAGCACGCCCCGAATTACAACACGACATAATGATTGAAGCTGTGGAAAATCACATGCCTGAGGTAATTATTATTGATGAAATGGGTACAGAACTTGAAGCTAAGGCTGCTAGAACTATTGCTGAAAGAGGAGTTCAACTAATTGCTACTGCTCATGGAAACGATTTAGAAAGTTTATTGATGAATCCAACTCTCTCTGACTTAGTTGGTGGTGTTCAAACAGTTATATTAGGGGATGAAGAAGCTAGAAAAAGAGGTACTCAGAAAACAGTAACTGAAAGAAAACTTCCACCAACATTTGAAATAGTTTTAGAAATTCGAAATAGAGAAAAAATGGCGATTCATGAAGATGTAGGTAGTGTTGTAGATAATATATTAAAGTCAATTAAACCGAATCCTGAAATTAGATGGTTAGATAGTTTGGGAGAAGTACTCAAGAAGAAAGAATTTTTATTACCAGATTTAGAACAACAATTTGAGTTACCTGAGTTACAAGAATTAGATAGTGAATATAGTGATTATAGTGATTATAGATATAACTCTTTTAAAAAGTATGCTAAAAAAACTAATGGGCATGTGGAAAATAATCAAGATATTGAATATACATCAATTTTACCTTTTGGTATAAGTAAAAGTACTATTCGCCAATTAGCTGATTTTTATAAAACGAATATGAAAATTGTTGAGAATGTTAAAGATGCTCAGATAGTAGTTACCACTAAAACTCAGTATCGAAGAAGTCCCAAGGTGATAACAAATGCGGAACTAGATGGAACTCCTGTACATATATTAAGAAAAAATACTGTATCGCAAATCTCTGAATTTATTAAAAATATAGATTCATATAAAAAAGTAAAATCCTTAATTCAAGAAGCCTTAGAAGATGCTGAAAATGCAATATTACAGATTCAAAATGGTTCTTCAAGTGTACAATTAGAACCTCAAGACGCGTATACTCGTAAATTACAGCATCAGGTAATAGATAATAATTCTTTAGTTTCAATAAGTTATGGTAAAGAACCTGAAAGATACATTAAAGTTTATAAGAAAACAGAAAAAGGTTGGTAATTAGTGTTTTTTGTAGCATTTGAAGGTGGAGAAGGTAGCGGTAAATCAACACAATCAAAACTACTTTATGAACGAATAATTGCCGAAGGTTTTTCTTCTTTATTGTTGCATGAACCAGGTGGTACATCTGTAGGTGAAGAAGTCAGAAGAATTTTATTGGCTGAACGTGGAACAAATGGAAAGAAATCAGCTCGTGCTAAAAATGCAACTATGAATTCTTTAACAGAACTTTTTCTTTTCTCATCTGCTAGGAGTGAATTAATTGAAAAGGTAATCAAGCCTAATTTGGATACAGATACAATAATTATTTGTGATCGGTTTATTGCTTCGACTATTGCTTATCAAGGTTATGGTCGACAAATTGATCTGGATATTGTAGAAAATATAATTAATGTAAGTACACGTGGAATTAAGCCGGATCTTACGATTTTATTGAGTGTTGAACCAGATAAAGCCTTAGATAGAGTTAATTCACAATTATCTTTATTAGATAATATTTCTAATTCTATAGAAAAAGAAAATCCTAGAATGGATGTAGAAGGTAGTCGAAGATTTGAACTTGAATCGATTAATTTTCACAAACGCGTTTTTCAAGGATATACTAATATGAGTAAAGATTCTAGTTGGATTACAATAGACGCTATGAAATCAATTGAGGAAATTCATGATACTATATGGGCAAATATACAAAAGTTACTTAGATAAGTTATTGTATTTGTACAACAACGTCTCCTGTATTGACTGATTCTCCATCATTTATAAATATTGCCCTTACAAAACCTGAATTACCCGATAATAAACTTTGCTGCATTTTCATAGACTCGATTACACAAAGTTCCGTACCCTCTTCAATATAATCCCATATTTTTATGGGAACTGATATTACTTTTCCAGGCATAGGAGATCTAATAAGCTTATTTCCATTTTGTGTTAAACCTTTGAGTCCTTCAATAGTGTCTAGATTATTTGATATATTAGATGGTTGCAACGTTTGATTTGTAGGCGTATTTTCAACAGAAACACTCATTTTTTTTCCATCTACATAGATTTCAAAGGGATAAGAATTAGTTTCTTCTATTTCAACTAAATGAGATTTTCCATTTACTAAAATGGTAATCTGTTTTTTTACCATCCAAAACCACCATAGTTACTTTGATTCATTTGGGATACTCTTCCTTGCATTTTCCAATTATTTGTATTATGTGAATTTATTTTTGAACCAAAAATTTCATTCAATGCAATAGTTATAGCAGCAACTATTTCTTCATCGCTACTATTATTTTTTTCATATGGGAAAACATCTGTAAGAAAATTAGTAGAAAACTTATGATTTACAAATCCTTCAGATTGTAGTATTTCAATAATTAATGGAATATTGTGGGTGATCCCAACCATTTCTGTTGATTTCAAATACTTAATAAAACTTGAAATACATTCTTTTCTATTTCTTCCCCATGCTATAAATTTTCCTAGCATAGGTTCGTAATATGGAGATACTTCATATCCTTCAAATATCGAAGCAT
>CAYOMB010000088.1:0-5671 GCA_964404955.1 uncultured Dehalococcoidia bacterium | reverse complement strand
GATTCAATACGTATTATTCTGGCAAAAATAAATACAAATAACCTTATGATTGAATATAAATTTAGGAGAAAAGTAATGACCGAAGGATCCTACATTATCTATACTAAAACTGATGAAGCACCAGCTCTTGGAACATTTTCATTATTGCCCATAGTCCAAGCGTTTACAAAACATGCTGGTATTGAATTAAAAGAATGGGATATTTCCCTCTCGGGAAGGATTATCGCTAATTTCCCAGATAAACTTACAAATGATCAAAAAATTCCCGATTATTTAACAATGGCTGGAGAACTCTGTTTGGATCCAGTTGCTAATATAATCAAGTTACCAAATATAAGTGCATCTATTCCACAACTAAAATCAGCAATAAAAGAGCTACAAGATAAAGGATATGATATCCCAGATTACCCAGATGAACCGAAAAATGATGAAGAAAGAGCTATATTTAATGGTTACTCTAAGGTACTAGGAAGTGCAGTAAATCCTGTTCTTCGTGAAGGAAATTCAGACAGGAGATCATCGACTGCTGTTAAAGAGCACGGAAAACGTAATCCCCATAAAATGATGAAAGACTGGCCAGAAATTTCTAAAACTCGGGTCGCACATATGCAACAAGGTGATTTTTATGGAAGTGAAAAATCCGTAACTATTTCTTCTTCGGGAACTGGGGTAATTGAATTTGAATCTAATAATGGAGATATAATAACTCTAAAAGATGATATAAAACTAGTTGCTGATGAAATTCTTGACTGTTCTGTAATGAATGTAAAATCATTACGAAAATTTTATGCTGATGAAATGGCTAATGCCAAATCTGAAGGTGTCCTTCTTTCATTACACGTAAAAACTACAATGATGCGAATATCAGATCCAATTATATTTGGACATTGTGTTTCAGTTTATTTTGAAGATCTATTAAAAAAACACGCAAAAATCTTTAACGAACTAGGTGTCAATCCTGATAACGGTATCGCTGAACTATATACCAGAATACAAACATTGCCAGAAAACCAGCGTAAAGAAATTGAAACTGATATCGAAAATACATATAACGTTCGACCAGAACTAGGTATGGTAAATTCTAGCAGAGGTATCACAAATTTTCATGTGCCAAGTGATATGATTATCGATGCTACAATGCCTGTTATCGTTCGTGATGGAGGTCAAATGTGGGGTCCGGATAACGAACAACATGATACGATAGCAATGATACCAGATCGTTCTTATGCAACTATTTACCAAGCAGCAATTGAAGACTGCCAAAAACATGGTGCTTTCAACCCTGCAACAATTGGAAGCGTATCAAACGTAGGTTTAATGGCAGCACAAGCCGAAGAATATGGGTCCCACAACAAAACCTTTAAGGCCCCCGACAATGGTCTGATTAGAGTAAAAGATGAAAATGGGAATACTTTAATGGAGCAACCCGTTGAAGAAAGTGATATTTTTCGAATGTGTCAAACAAAAGATATAGCTATACAAGACTGGGTAAAATTAGCAGTTAATCGAGCAAGAATTACTGGTTCGCCAGCAATATTCTGGCTTGATTCACAAAGACCACATGATGCAGAAGAAATAAAAAAAGTTAATCAATATTTGCCAAATCATGATACAAATGGCTTAGATATACAAATTATGCCACCAGTTGAAGCTATGAATTATACTCTTAAAAGAAGCAGAGAAGATAAGGATACAATTTCAGTTACAGGAAACGTGCTAAGAGATTATCTTACTGATCTTTTCCCAATTTTAGAGCTAGGAACTAGTGCTAAAATGCTCTCAGTAGTCCCATTACTAGCTGGAGGAGGATTATTCGAAACAGGAGCTGGTGGATCTGCTCCAAGACATGTACAACAATTCGTAGAAGAAGGACACTTAAGATGGGATTCTCTTGGGGAGTTTTGCGCTTTAGTTGCATCCTTCGAACACTATGCACAAGTACATAAGAATAAACGTGCACAAATTATAGCAACAACATTAGACGAAGCTATCGGAGAACACTTAGAAAACCAACGTGAACCTTCAAGACGTGTCAATGAATTAGATACCAGAGGGAGTCATTTTTATTTAGCCTATTATTGGGCAAAAGCACTTGCTAAACAAATAGAAGACACTGAGCTTCAAAGCATATTTATCAAAGTTGCAGACCAAATTTCAAATAATGAAGATAAAATTGTTTCGGAATTAATTGATATACAGGGTAAATCTGTAGATATTGGGGGATATTATCAGCCGGACGAGGAGCTAACTTCGAAATCAATGCGACCAAGTAATACTCTGAACTCCATACTTGATCAAATATAAATTGAATGTCTGACAAACCAAACATAATAATTTTTTCGACAGATGATTTAGGTTATGGTGACCTAGGTTGTCTAGGATCTGAATATATCAAAACTCCTAATATCGATTCTTTAGGATCACAAGGAATAATATTTAATAATTGGTATTCAAATAGTCCTGTATGTAGCCCATCAAGAGCATCATTATTAACTGGGAAATATCCTGGCAATACAGGAGTCCGATCTATTCTTAGAGGTCATAGAACTTCTCCTGGTCTTCCTACTACCAATTTAACTATAGCGTCTATCTTAAAAAATATGGGATATGATACTTATATGGCCGGGAAATGGCATCTTGGGGTATCAGAAGAAAATCGTCCTCACAATCATGGTTTTGACCATTGGTTTGGTCATTTAGCTGGATGTATAGATTATTATTCTCACATTTGGTACTACGCAAGTGGTAGAAATGCAAACAATCAACGTTTAAATCCAGTTCATGATCTTTGGGATAATAATGTAGAAGTCTGGAAAAATGGAGAATACTTTACAGAGCTAATCACTAAAAAATCTATGGAATATCTTCATTCCTCAATACAAAAATCCAATCCTTTTTTCCTTTATATTCCGTACAATGCACCACATTACCCCATGCATGCACCACAAAAATATATAGATAGATATCCTGATTTACCTTGGGATAAACAAATTATGGCTGCAATGATTAGTGCTGTTGACGACTCTGTTGGAGAAATAATTACTTTTCTAAAAAAGAATAACTTGTTTGAGAATACAATAATTATGTTCACTTCTGATAATGGGCCATCAAGAGAAACAAGAAACTGGTTAGATGGGACTTTAGATCCCTATTATGGTGGTACATCTGGGCAATTAAAAGGTCATAAATTTAGTCTTTTTGATGGAGGTATCAAAGTACCAAATATAATAAGTTTTCCTAATAAAATTTCTGGTAATTGGGTATCTGATGAATCATGTATAGCAATGGATTTTCTACCAACAATTCTTGATTTTTTGAATATCGATCCAAATCTATATAAACTTGACGGTATCAGTATAAAATCACATTTAGAAAATAAAACTAACGTTTTAAATCGTAGTCTATATTGGGAACAAGATAGCTTTATGTCTAGTCCAAGTAACCAAACAGCTATTTTGAAAAATAATTGGAAATTAGTATTGAATGGTAGATTAGTTGAATTTGAAAACCCTATAGCAGATATTTATTTAAGTAATTTAAAAGACGATGTCTCTGAATCAAGTAATCTGAAAGATGAATATCCTGAAATAGTTACAGATTTAAAAAATGAAGCATTAAACTGGAGAAAAGCAATCGAAAATGTACCCAGATTTGATGGAAGGTAGATATTAAAATACTTATGAATTGCTGTACACCAGAAAATACAGATAAGAATACAAGTTTTAATAATCAACTTATTAGTCCTAGTAAGAAAAATTCAATACTTAATAATATGGTTTCAATACCAGCTGGCTCATTTATCATGGGGACAAATTCAAATATTGGATTTCCTGAAGATGGAGAAGGACCAGAAAAAAATATTTATTTGGAAAACTTCAATATAGATATGTATTCAGTAACAAATACAGAATTTGAAAAATTTGTCACCGAAACAAGATATATAACAGAGGCTGAACAATATGGTTGGTCATTTGTCTTTTATAAATTATTATCGAAAGTAAATCTATCTAGAATTGAATATAAAGTAACTTCTACTCCATGGTGGTGTGTTGTTAAAAAGGCATACTGGCGCAGACCAGAAGGCCCCAAATCTAATATAAAAAATAGAGGAAATCACCCAGTAGTACATGTATCATGGAATGATGCAATCAATTATTGTACTTGGTCAAATAAACGACTACCAACAGAAGCCGAGTGGGAGTATGCTGCAAAAGGTGGCTTAGAAAATGCTATATACCCCTGGGGAAATAGACTGAAGCCAAATGATGAACATCAATGTAATATCTGGCAAGGACTATTTCCTGAAGATAATTCCTTAGAGGATGGTTATTTATCCACAGCTCCAGTAAATTCGTATAAATCAAATGGATATGGTCTATACAATATTGTGGGAAATGTATGGGAATGGACACAAGACTGGTTTAGTACTACATATCCCAAGGTTAGAGAGACTAATAATCCTCTTGGCCCGATCACAGGTGAATCGAAGGTTATAAAAGGTGGCTCATATTTGTGTCATAAATCATATTGTAATCGATATAGAATTGCTGCTAGGTCTAGTAATACCACCAATAGTTCAACAAGTAATCTCGGATTTAGATGCGTAACCTAAATCCGAGATTACTTTTTTTACATCCACCAATCATCATATGAAGCAGATTTTGCCAATAGTTCGATAAGTCTTTCCAAAAATTCTTTCATTCGTTCCAGAAACATTTCAGGCCTACCTTTCTCAATAAAGAAAAAAACAGTCTCACACCTTCAATTTAGAACATATATCAAAGAGGTCTATTTATTTAATTGATTGTTTATTTCGAATTTTAACTTTATTGGGCAATGCTGATTTGAGCTTTTGAAATGAAATAGTTAAAATTCCATTCAGTAATAGTGCATCAGCTGTTGATATATCATATGAAGAAGGAATATTTACCACCTTTCGGAAATCATAAATAATTTCATCCTTAGTAGACTCAATTTTTAATGCATTATCTTTTGTAGTAACAGATAATTCATCCATTGAAAATCCGGGAACTAAAAGTTCTATTATCAATTCATTGTCTTGTTCCTGAAATTTCACTGGATAATTTTGAACATTAGCCCAAAATTTCTCTGCTGATATATATGATAAATCAGTAGAATTATCAAATAAATGTCCTCTTAATAAAGAAATATTCCGCATCATAATACTCTCCTTTGTTAGCTATTTCTATATAATTAACATAATATTATTATATAAGTTAACACGTTATTGTCAAGTTTTATACTATTTAAACATTCATTATTATTGACAACAGATATAAATTAAAGTACAATTCCGCTATGGAAAAAGGATTTTACGAAATACTAGGTGTCTCAAGATCATCTTCTGAAAAAGAAATAAAGCAAGCCTACCGTCGTTTGGCTCGCCAGTATCATCCCGACGTAAATAAAAATGACAAATCTGCAGAAGAAAAATTCAAACAAATAAATGAAGCATATGAAGTACTTTCTGACCAAAATAAAAGAAAACTTTATGATTCTTATGGACAAAATTGGAAACAAGCCGAGGGTATGAACAGTAATGGTTTTAATCCATTTACACACAATAATATGGGATTTAATTTCGGAGGATTTCAAAATATTAACTTAGGTAATATGTTTGATGGTTTTTTTGGTAACAGGTCGCAAAACT
>CAYOMB010000087.1:0-5765 GCA_964404955.1 uncultured Dehalococcoidia bacterium | reverse complement strand
CAATGACTCTGCAATTAGGTCTTATGGCATTGGTTTTATCATGGATTATAGCAATCCCTATTGGTATTTTGAGTGCAGTAAAACAAGATACACCATTAGATTATATACCTCGTTTTATTAGTATTATCGGTCTTGCTATTCCAAATTTTTGGTTAGGTATTTTAATTTTAACGTTTGCCGCAGCTTGGTTTAATTGGTTTCCACCAATAATTTATCAAACCCCATGGGATGATCCAGTGGTAAATTTAACTCAGTTATTTTTCCCATGTTTAGTTTTAGGGGCTTCACAGGCAGCAATTCAAGTTAGAATGATGCGAACGACAATGCTCGAGGTACTTCGGGAAGATTATATTCGAACAGCAAATGCTAAAGGATTAAAGAAATTTAGTGTTCTCTGGCGTCATGCTATGAAAAACGCATTAATACCCGTGGTCACAATTTCAGGTAGTCAATTAGCTAATTTAATCGGTGGGGCATTAGTAACTGAAACAGTATTTAATTTACCAGGAATTGGAGCAGCAACTGTCGATGCAGTTAGGCTAAGAGATTATCCCGTGATACAAAACTTTGTTTTAATAATTACTACAGGACATGTTTTGGTAAATTTATTTATTGATCTCTTGTATGGTTGGCTTAATCCAAGAATACGTTATTCATAAATTATAACAAATAATAGGTTCGCAAATGTCAACAAATTCAAAAATAACAGAACAAGAAATTGGAATCGAGTTTAAGGTTTCAAAATTCAAATTGTGGCGACAAAGCTTTGTAAGATTTTGCAAAAATAAGCCTTTTGGCGCAGTTGGTGGTCTTATTGTAGTTTCAGTTGTAGCTATTGCAGCAATTTCTTATGTTGAAGAATTAATTAATAGATTTTTTATTGATGCAAGCCAAGGCGAAGAATATTTCAAAATAATCTCACGGCATGATCCGCTTTACATGAACATTTTTCAAAAATTTGATGCTCCTTCTTGGACCTACTGGTTAGGTACAGATGAATTTGGAAGAGATTTGTTAAGTATGACAATTTCAGGCTCTCAAATTTCAGTTTACGTAGGTTTTGTTTCTGTTATTATAGGTACTGGTATTGGAGCCTTTTGGGGTTTAATCAGTGCATATTTAGGTGGTTGGTTTGATTTGATTAGCCAACGTTTTGTCGATATCATGCAAAGTATTCCCACACTAGCTTTTGCTTTAGTAATTATAGCTTCATTTGGTGCAAGTTTGAACAATGTAGTATTGGCAATTAGTATTGGTTTAATAGGTGGATCAGTCCGCGTAGTAAGAGCACAAGCATTATCAATCAGAAATACTACCTACATTGAGTCAGCATATTCAATAGGTGCTAACTGGGCTAGGATAGTGTTCAGACATATTATGCCTAACTGTATAGCCCCATATTTAATTATTTCTACAGGTGCTTTAGCAGCAGCAATATTATCAGAAGCCTCTTTAAGCTTTTTAGGAGTTGGTGTTCCACCCCCTGATCCTTCTTGGGGAAGGATGTTGGCAGGCCAAGGTAGACATTATTTAACTGTATACCCTTGGTTGTCATTTGTTCCAGGATTAGTTATGACGGTTGTAGTTCTAGCATTTAATATGTTTGGAGATGCTTTAAGAGATATTTTAGATCCACGACTAAGGGGTTCTGAAAGGCGTTAAAAAATAATTTTTTGACAAACAAAATTTTTGAAAAATGGAGTTGCTATGGAAGTCAAAGTATTTTTTCGACAAGGCTGATTTACGTGTGGAAGAACGAAAGAGTATCTTTCGCAAAATAATATTGATTATATCCCTATGGATGTAGCTAAAGACCCTCAAGCACTAAAAGAGTTGGAAGAATTAGGTTTGAAAGTTATACCTGTAACAACAATTACCTTAACTCCTGGCATAAAATCATTTGGTGATAAAGTTATTATTGGCTTTGACAGACCTTCTTTATCAGAAGCTTTGAATTTAGGAGAAGTGAGTATTACAGACTCTGACGCAGAATGGATGTTAGGTAAATTCATGAAAGTTCTTTCTGCAGCTAGAAGAGCTACATTACAAATTCCTGATGATTCTATTGATTGGGTTTCTCCCGAAAGAGACAGAACACTTAGACAGTTTACATTTCACTTATTTGATAGACCCTATATGATGCTTTTAGCATATGAACAAGGAGAATATAAAGCAGAGGATCGTCAAAGGTACATAACAGATGCTTTAAAAACCCAAGATGTGAAATCTATAGTTGAATTTGGCGAATCGGTAATCAATAGAATCGAGAAATTTTTTGAAAATATTGAATTAGATATTTTAAAAACTCCTGTCAAAACTTATATGGGTACTATGCCACTAAATCAGCTGATGGATTTGGGCCTTGGACATTCAGTACACCACTTGAAACAATTATACTACTATATGAGTAAGCTTGAGATAGAGCCAGAAGACCCTCTCACTGAAGAAGACTTTGATGGGATTTCTGTACCGTCTGAATTATTTTAAGTTTAAATTTTTTTCTATTGACTGTTCTAATAGAGGATATTCACAGGTAAATCCAGTTTTAAATAATTTAGAAGGATTTATTTTTCTACTGTAAAGAACTTCAGCTGATACTCCCCCTAATATTATCTTTAATGCTAGCTTGTATAAATGTCCAATTAGGGGAAACCACATAGTGTTAGGTCTGCGTAATATTTTGGAAAGTATACCTACAAATTGTTTCTGTCGTACAGGATTTTGAGTAGTAACATTGTAAAGTCCAGAGTGCTCATTTTCTATAAAGAAAACTATGCAATTGTATATATCTTCAATATCCATCCATGACCACCACTGGTCACCTGTACCAAATTTGCCTAAGACACCGAATTGTGAAGGTAACAGAAGTCTTTTTAACCCTCCACCATCTTTACCTATAACAATACCTGCTCTGAGGATCACATTTCTTATGTTGTTTGGTATATTCTTACTCATGGAATTTTCTGACTGCACTACGATATCAGATAACCATTCATTACTAACTTCTGAACTCTCATCAAGTTCCTTTTCACCTGAATCAGGATAACAACCAATACCACTAATCATACCTATGAATGTATCTATCTTATGTTCAGATAATTTAAGAGAGCTGATTAAATTTTGTGTTCCTAAAACTCTACTTTTATAAATTTTATTTTTTTTAGATTTTGTCCATCGTCCGATAATAGGTGGTCCAACCAAGGGTTCGCCAGCTAAGTGAATTAGAATTTGAGAACTTTCTATTCCATTTAGCTGAAATTTTGAGTCATTAGGGTCCCAATGTATATAATTTACATTTTGTATGGGATTTTTAATACGTGTAGGATTTCTTGTAAGAATAACAACTTCATCACCATTTTCTATAAATTTATTCGTCAAATACTTTCCAATAAATCCTGTCCCGCCTGTTAATGCAATTTGCATATACACCCTCTGATCTTTACATAAGTGGTAATATAATGTAGATTATAAATCACTAATGTTTAATTATATGTTATAATAATTCTACATTGTGTTAAGTGATTTTATCAAGTTGTATACGCGAGGTTCAATTGACGTCCATATCTAATAGTATTAATAATAATGAATATAATTTGTCTCGCTATATAACTTTAGCTGTTGAAGGACAGATAGACCAGGTTTCTGAGCTTGTTGATTCATATATTAATGAAGGCAAGACTGTCAAAGATATTTTGTTGAAAATGTTTATGCCTTCCTTAGTAAATATTGGTGAATTATGGAAAAAGGGCTTACTGAATATAGCTGAAGAACATTTAGCCGTGACTGTAACTCTTTCTCAAATAGAAAGATTGACTCAATCTTTAGTACCAAATGGAGAAATTATAGGAACGGCCGCTATTTGTACTCCAGTTGGTGAAAAACACTTTATCGGACCCAAAGTCGTCTCAGAATTGATGAGAATCTCAGGTTGGAATGTTCATTTTTTAGGTACTGAAATGCCCACTGACGATCTTATTCTCTTTCTTGGTGAAAAAGAAATTGACCTGTTAGTTCTATCGATAACATTAGAAGAAAATCTACCTGGAGTATTAGAAATAATTACAGCTGTTAAGGGTATGGATAAATCTGTAGTAACAATGCTTGGTGGATCTGGAATAGTTGGGATAGATGAAAATTTACTCTCAGGAGTAGATATAATATCCAAGGATGTTTCAAGTGCAATTATAGAAGCTTCACGATTGGTTTCATCAACCACATTAAATGGCAATTTAGAAGACTATCTTTCATTTATTGGAGATAAAGTGAAAAGGACAAGAATACTAAAAGGTTGGAATCAACAAAAACTAGCTGATGAATCTGGTTTAGACAGAACTTATATTAGTTCTGTTGAAAATGGGAAACAAAACCTAACTCTGGGAGTCCTTTTAAGAATTGGAAATGCTTTTGGAATAGATATTCAAACGTTAATAAATCGTGAATAATATTCTTGTATAATAAATTTAAATTATTGTGTGTAAATAGAAATGGGGATTCGTATTGTCTAATCAAGAAATAATTGTTGCAAACAATGTCTACAAAACTTATCAATCTAAAGATGTTAAAGTTGAGGCACTCAAAGGTGTATCTTTGGCAGTTAATCAAGGTGAAATTGTCACCATTATGGGACCTAGTGGATGTGGTAAGACCACACTATTAAATTGTCTTTCTGGGCTTGATGAAATTGATTCAGGTGAAATTATTATAAGGGGCTCAGATATAACCCAAATGTCAGATAATCAATTAACAAATTTCAGAGGAAAAAATATGGGTTTTGTTTTTCAAGCCTATAATCTATTACCAGTATTAACAGCACGTGAAAATGTCGAATTACCTTTAGTATTAGCTGGAACTTCGCAGAGTACATCAAAGAACATTGCAGAAGATCGTTTAGATTTAGTAGGACTTGCAGATAGATATACACATTTGCCTACTGAATTATCAGGTGGGGAACAACAAAGAGTCGCTATTGCACGAGCTTTTGCGAATGATCCAGCAATAATATGGGCAGATGAATTAACAGGAAATTTAGATTCTAAGACCCAAGACGAAGTTATAGATTTAATACGTAAAATGAATAAAGACAACAATCAAACTTTTATAATTGTTACTCACTCAGATGAAGTTGGTTCTATTGGACATAGAACTATACGCATGAGAGACGGGTTAATTGAAGATGATGGAAAATAGAGAGATATAAATGGAAGAATTATTTGGCGTAGATATAGACATTTTAGCTGGAGTATCAACTAGTATCATGATAGTTTCAGTATTAATTGTTGCTGTGCTAGGTTTTAGAAATAAACTATTAGTAAAAATGGCAATTAGGAATATTCCGCGTAGACCTGCGCAATCAGTAGTTATTATGTTTGGTCTAACTTTAAGTACTGCGATAATTTGTGCAGCGTTAAGTATTGGTGATACAGTCACAACTTCAATTCGGTACGCTGTTCTCCAAGGACTAGGAAATTCAGATATATATATATCTTCAACTCAATCATCTGTTTTTGGTGACAATTATCTTGATAAAGAAGATTTTGATATTATTAAATCTAAGACAAGTCAATACGATGAAATTGATGGTTTTGCCCCATTTATTCGCGAAGATTTTTCCGTATATCTCCCTTCCACAGAAAAAACAAATTCACAAACACTAATTTTGGGATTTGATAAAGAATATTTAAGTGGTTTTGGAGATATCAATCTACCTGACGGAAAAACCTATTCACTAACTGAATTAGGAGAAGGAGAAGTAGTTATATCAGGTG
>CAYOMB010000086.1:0-5786 GCA_964404955.1 uncultured Dehalococcoidia bacterium | reverse complement strand
TTGCTTTATTAATGCTTGTAATATGTGTAATCGTTGTATTATTTGTAGGAGTACCGTGGTGGGGTTTCAACTTATAGTTATTAAATAGGAGATGAAATGAAATTTTCTTTATTATTATTTAGTGGTTCTGCGAATCATAATTCAAAAGATTGGTTAAATAACATTGAACAACAAACTTTAACCGCACAAGAGTCTGGTTTTGATGGAATATGGGGCGCTGGAGGTCATGCTAGTGGTGACGGAATGCTTAATACTACATTACTTCTATCGAGACTTTCAGGTAAGTTAACAGATATGGAGTTTGGTGCCTTATATTTATTACCTCTTGAGAATCCTGTTACGTTGGCAGAAGAAATTGCAGCACTTGATGTTCTTACTGATGGGAAACTTACAATAGCTGTTTCATTAGGTTGGAGGGAGTTTCAGTTTAAAGCATTTGGACTTAATCCTAAAGAGAGGTTACCAAGATTTTTAGAAACTCTTGATATCATGAAATCTTTATGGCAAGAAACTACATTTAAACATGAAGGAAGATTTTATAACTTAGAATTTGAAAGAGGAATAAAAAAACCTCAGCAAGCACCGCATCCTAAAATACTTATAGCAGCAAATGCAGATGTAGGAATTAAACGATCTGCAAGAATAGCTAATGGATGGTTAATAAGTACAAGGGCTAAATATGAAACTATAGCAAGACAATCTCTATTGCATAAAAATGCTCTTGAAGAATATGGAACTGAAGGGACTATATGGGCTTGGAGAGAATGTTATGTTCATGAAAGCAAGGCAAAAGCGATCGAGACTATAAGACCATATGCTGAGGCTTTATATGCAGATCGAGCTTCATTGGGACATGCAAGAGATTTACCCGATGCAGATCGGCTAGATACCTCGTTTGATGAAATAGTGAAAGATAGATTTATAATTGGTGATGTAGAAGAATGTGTAGAAGAAATTAAACGATATGAATCTTTGGGGGTTGAAAGTATAATTTTCAGAATGCAGTGGCCAGAAATGCCACAAGAACTAACATTAAATTCAATAAAAAAAATGAAGGATGTAATAAAACATTTTAGATAATATAAATACTTGTGTAATTTATTTTCTTTATTTATATTCTGGTTATAATATAAAATAGGTATGATAATTAATATAGAGGAACGCCATGACTACAGAAAAAGAAAAAGCATTAGATTTAGCTATTAATCAAATAGAAAAAGAATTTGGCAAAGGCTCAATTATGAGACTTGGTGCCTCAGATGCAATTTCAGTGGAGGTTATTTCATCGGGCTCATTAGCAGTTGATGTAGCATTGGGCGCTGGAGGTATACCAAAAGGGAGAATAACAGAAATATTCGGTGCAGAATCATCTGGAAAAACAACATTAGCTTATCATGTTGCAGCAGAGACACAGAAAGCAGGTGGAATAGCAGCATTTATTGATGTGGAGCATGCTCTTGATCCCTCATACGCAGAAAAATGTGGAATTAATATAGAAGACTTACTTATTTCACAACCTGATGATGCTGAGCAAGCTTTAGAAATTGTAGACTATTTGGTCCGTAGCGGTGGTGTTGACCTTGTAGTGGTAGATAGTGTTGCTGCATTAGTACCTCGAGCTGAATTAGAAGGCGACATGGGGGATTCGCATATGGGGCTTCAAGCTCGTTTGTTATCACAAGCATTGCGAAAGCTTACTGGTGGTGTAAGTAAATCTAATACGGCAGTTATCTTTATTAACCAAATCCGAGAAAAAATCGGCGTAGTATTTGGCAATCCAGAAGTTACTCCTGGGGGCCGTGCTTTAAAATACTATAGTTCGGTAAGAATTGATTTGAGAAGAGTTGAAACTTTGAAAAAAGGTACAGAAAATATCGGTAATAGATCTAGAGCCAGAATAGTAAAAAACAAAGTTTCTGCCCCATTTAATGTAGCAGAATTTGATATTATGTTTGGTCAAGGAATAAGTAGAGAAGCCGATATTGTAGACCTTGGAGTTACAGAAGAAGTTTTAACAAAAAGCGGTTCTTTTTATTCGTATGGAGATGTTAGGCTCGGTCAAGGAAGAGAACAAGTCAAAGAGTATCTTAAAGAAAATCAAGATATATGTGAAGATATCGAAAATAAAATTCGCGAATCAAGAAAAGCAAAAGCTAGTGTATAGGAGATAGGCTTATGTCAGGTCACTCAAAATGGTCAACAATTAAACGAAAAAAAGGTGCTGCAGACGCAAAAAGAGGTCAGCTTTTTACTAAATTGACAAGAGAGATATTAATAGCTGCAAGATCTGGCGGTGCTGATGTAGACATGAATTTTCAGTTACGACTGGCAGTTCAAAAAGCTAGAGATAGTAATATGCCGTTGGCAAATATTGAACGTGCAATTCAGAGAGGTGGAGGAACTTCAGGAGATAGTACAGAGCGATTTGAAGAAGTTTCTTATGAAGGGTATGCATCTGGAGGAGCGGCAATATTTATTGAGGCTGTTACCGATAATTTAAACCGTACTGTTGCAGAAATACGTAGTACTTTTTCTAAATCGGGAGGAAACCTTGGTGAACCTGGATCTGTGTCTTGGAATTTTGAATCAAAGGGAATAGTAGTTGTTGAAATTGGAGATTTTGATCAAGACGAGGTGATATTATTTGCCATCGATAATGGTGCTGAGGATGTAGATATTAACGAGGATAATATTGAAATAAGAACCCCTATTGAAATGTTAGAAAATGTTCGTAAAAACTTAGAGGAATTCGGGGTGGAAATAATTAAGTCAGAATTATCTAAAATTCCTAAAACTTTATTGAATGTTGAAACTAATGTTGCAATTCAAATATTAAAATTACTTGATAAATTTGAAGATTTAGATGATGTTCAAAAAGTATATACTAATGCCGATTTTTCCGACCAAGCATTAGAGGCATATTCACAAACGATTTAAATTCACATATTCGATGGAAAATTTAATTTGAAGATAATTGGGTTCGATCCAGGAACAATTAAAATGGGATATGGGGTTATTGAAATTCAACAATCCTTAATCGAACTTGTAGACTTTGGGGTTTTAAAAGCTAAACCTACTTTGCATTTGAGTAAACGTCTCTATTTAATTTATGAGCAATTGATGAATGTTATAGATACTCATAATCCATCCGAATTAGCTGTGGAACATCCGTTTGTTGATAAGAACGTACGATCTGCAATTGCAATCGGTCAGGCACAAAGTTTAGTTTTTCTTGCTTCGGGAAAGAAAGATATACCTTGTGAAAGCTATTCTCCAAGGGAGGTAAAAATTAATATTACGGGATATGGGAATTCTTCCAAAATCCAAGTAGAAAATAGTGTTAAAATGCAATTACAAGTAAAAGAGGGGCTTTCTTTTGATTCTGCAGATGCCATAGCGGTTGCCTTAACTCATGCTCAACAGATTAAAATGAACAAAATATTAGGATAATTATGATTGCATATATAGAAGGAATAATAGATGAAATATTTGATGATTCCATTACGTTAAGAGTGGGAGGATTTGGTATTTCAATAAATGTACTAACAAAGTCTGGGAGTTTATATAATTTAATTGGAAAGCGAGCAGTATTATATACAAGCTTAGTGGTGAAAGATGGATATCCGACAATTTATGGTTTTGTAAACTCCACTCAGAATATAATGTTTGGCTCTCTCACTAGTGTCAGCGGTATTGGCCCTAAAAATGCGATGGCTATTTTAGACTCATTAGAAATCAGCCAAATTGTGAACTCAATTACAATTGGTGATTCAACTATGTTAAATTCTGTTTCAGGAATTGGCCCAAAAACAGCAGCAAGAATAGTTTTAGAGCTCAAAGATAAATTAGATAAATTTGTTGGTTTTCAGTCTGAAGAAACCACTTCTGATGATGTGGATATTTTTTCAGCTATGCAAGGCCTAGGTTATTCGGATAGAGAAATTCGAATCGCAATTAGAGACACAAAATTCGAAGATAATCTTTCTTTTGAAGATAAAATAAAAACTCTATTACAAAAAATCGCGGAAGTAAGTTAATGGTAAGCGATAATAAAATTACAGAGTACGATAATTCTGTTCCATTTAAAATTGTTTCTGATTTTGCACCAACAGGAGATCAGCCTAAAGCAATAAAAAATTTAGTTAACGGTTTGCAAGAAGGTATGTCAAAACAGGTACTTTTAGGTGTTACAGGGTCAGGTAAAACTTTCACCATGGCTAAAACAATAGAAAAAATGCAAAAACCTGCACTCGTAATGGCTCCAAATAAAACATTAGCAGCTCAACTGGCAACTGAGTTCAGGGAATTTTTCCCTCAAAATGCTGTTGAATATTTTGTTAGTTATTATGACTATTATCAGCCTGAAGCATATGTACCTCAAACTGATACCTATATTGAAAAAGATGCAAGTATTAATGAGCATATTGATAAACTGAGACTTTCAGCTACTAGGTCATTGCTTAGTAGGAAGGATGTGATAATTGTAGCTTCTGTTTCTTGTATTTATGGCCTAGGAGATCCACATGACTATCAGAGTTTTGTTCTTACAGTCACTAATGGAGACAAGAAGAAAATAGGATTATTGATTAGGCAATTAATAGGGATGCAATATGATAGAAATGATCTAGATTTAGCAAGGGGAAGATTCCGTCTTAAAGGAGATGTGATTGATATAATTCCAGCTTATCAAGATTTTGCAGTTCGAATACAGTTTTGGGGAGATGAAGTTGAAAAAATTCAGGATTTTGACCCTTTGACAGGCGAAGTTTTGAGAGAACGAGAAAGTGTTGAATTATACCCTGCTAAGCATTTTGTAACTCCTGAAGAAAAACTATTAACTAGTATTGGCACAATTAGGGATGAATTAGATACAAGATTGAATGAATTACGAATTGAAGAAAAGTTATTAGAGGTACAGCGTTTGGAATCAAGAACAAATTTTGATTTAGAGATGCTGCAACAATTAGGATATTGTTCAGGAATAGAGAACTATTCAAGACATTTATCACAACGTTCCATAGGAAGCCCTCCTTGGACACTTTTAGATTATTTCCCAGATGATTTCATCGTATTTTTAGATGAGTCGCATATGACATTACCTCAGTTACATGGTATGTATAGAGGTGATATGTCTCGAAAAACAACCTTGGTTGAGTATGGTTTTAGACTTCCTTCAGCATTAGACAATCGTCCACTTAATTATGAAGAATTTACAGAAAAAGTGAATCAAATTGTATATGTATCTGCTACACCCGGAGAATATGAATTGAAAAATAGTGAATCAATTATCGAGCAAGTAATACGGCCAACAGGATTACTTGACCCAGCTGTTGAAGTGCGACCGACTGTAGGACAAATCGATGATCTTCTTGAGGAAATTAGAGAAAGGATAAATAAAAAACAAAGATGTTTAGTAACAACTTTGACTAAAAGAATGGCTGAAGAATTAGCAGAATATTTGCTAGAAATGAAAATTAAGACAGCATATTTGCACTCTGATTTAGATACACTCGAGCGTACTGATCGTTTGCGAGATTTACGATTTGGTATTTATGATGTTGTTGTAGGGATAAATCTACTTCGTGAAGGTCTTGATTTACCTGAAGTTAGTCTAATAGCTATTTTGGATGCAGATAAGGAAGGCTATTTGCGCTCTCAGTCTGCACTAATTCAAACAATTGGTAGAGCAGCAAGGCATGTTGAAGGCCATGTAATTATGTATGCAGATAAGATAACAAGATCTATGAATTTAGCTATTAATGAAACAAATCGACGACGTGAGATTC
>CAYOMB010000085.1:0-5802 GCA_964404955.1 uncultured Dehalococcoidia bacterium | reverse complement strand
CAGGCCTCTTTTTATTATATATCTATCGCAATTATGGAGCTTCAAATCTATTAGTAGATTCTATCTTTCCACCTTTGACTGTCCAGATTTCAATTGAATTCAAAACGTCACCATTGTCATCAATTTCTTGAGAACCAGCAACACCTTCAAAGTCAATATCTTCACCTGATCGTATTAAATCTACTGCATTGGCTAAGTCACCAGGTCCTACTTTAGTACCAGGCGCATTTGAGACATCACGCATTGCTGCAGCAACACCAGCACCATCACAGTTAGCATCGTCACCACCATCGTTTAAACATTTTTCTGTTGCAAGTGCAATCATAACAAATGCATCAAATGTTTCACCGAGGAATGGATCTGAAGGAACTTCACCAAATCGAGCTTCATAGAGTTCTTCAAAAGTATTTTTAGCATCACTAGGAGGTGCTCCTGGTGCAGTACCATACATACCTTCAAAATTATTAGCGCCTAAGCTATCTAACATATCTTGGCTCTTAGTACCATCGACAAACATAAAGGTATCAGCAAATCCACCTTCTAATGCTTCTCTAATGTATACTTGTGCACTAGCTGGATAACTCATAGCTATCAAAGCATCAACGCCGCCTTCAGTGGCTTTTGTTACTTCACTCATATATGTAGATAATTCACCTTCATGAGGAACAGCTTGTACAGTACCACTAAAAGCAGCAGTAAAGATGTTTGCTAGCCCTTCACCATAAGGATTATTTACGTATAAAATACCTACGTTCTTATATCCAAGTTCGTCTGCAAGTTTTCCTAAAACAGATCCTTGTGCTGCATCAGATACAGTACTTCTGAATAACAAATCGTTATCATCTATGACTGAAATTGATGGAGCTGTAGAAGCTGGGGAAACTAAAACTGTACCACCAGGTATTGTTACCGATTCTGCAACAGCTGTAGTAACACCACTTGATAGTGATCCAACTATTCCAGAAACACCAGCAGCTTGCAATGCTCTAGCAGCATCACTCGCAACCTTAGCGTCAGTTCCTGAGTCTTTATGAACAGGTACAACATTCATCCCTGCATCATTCAAAAGAGTCACTGCTAATTCGGCACCATTACGCATAGGTTTACCATAAACACCTAAATCTCCGGTGTAATCTAATAATGTACCTATTTCTAATGGTTCAGCTTCCTCTTCCTCTCCTAATGAAGGCAAGCTATCACAAGCCACCATCGATACACCAATCAAAGCTGTAACTAAAATGAACGAAACATACGAAGAAAATTTAATCATATGATTCCTCCTTAACGTAAATCCGGATAATAAATCCAAAATAGATTCAATACCGCATTAAAATAATGTTAATATTATTACATATAATTCGAAAACTAGGCAAGTATAGTTTAAATGTGAAGAAAATCGTAGATAACATATCTCTATTCCTTACAATTCAAAGATAAAAAGATACGTAATTCATTATATTTTATTGTTGAAGGCACTTATATCTTGAAGTATAGTACAAGTATCGATTGAAAAACCTATTTAGGAGATGCGATGTCAAATACTTTCAAAGCCTTAAGGGCAGAGCTTGAATCTGAAGAATTAACTATAAAAATTACTGAACTTGAACTTGAAGATTTGCCTGATGGCGACACCACTATAGAAGTTCATTACTCCTCTTTAAATTATAAAGATGGAATGGCTGTTAATGGAAATAAAGCTCGAATTATGAGAAATCTCCCTATGTCTCCTGGTATAGATTTGGCAGGAATTATCAGCTCAACATCGAATAATAACTTTAAAAAAGGTGAGGAAGTAATCGTTACAGGCTGGGGACTTGGTGAAACACATTCTGGAGGGTATTCACAAATAGCTCGAGTTAATGGTGAATGGATAGTAAAAAAACCTGATAATATCCTACTCAAACATACCATGTCTGTTGGGACAGCAGGATTAACAGCAATGTTATCAATTATGGCACTAGAAAATTCAGGAATTACAAATACTAGTGGCGAAATAGTAGTTACTGGTGCTGCAGGGGGGGTTGGAAGCATATCTATTATGTTATTAAATAAACTAGGATATTCTGTAACTGCAGTAACAGGTCGAATGGAATTAGAATCTTATTTACGAGATCTTGGAGCTACTAATATAATGTCGAGAGATGATTTATCAGCTATGACAAGACCTTTAAATTCTGTGAAATGGGCTGGTGCTATTGATACAGTAGGAAGCTCATTACTTGCAAATGTTTTATCTGCAATAAATTATGGTGGTAGCGTTGCTTGTTGTGGAAATGCTTCAGGAAATGATTTACCAACAACTGTCTTACCTTTTATATTACGTAAAATACAACTTATTGGAATTGATTCAGTGTATTGTCCATTAAATTCGAGAAACGATGCATGGAAAAGATTAGGAGATCTGATCACTCCGGAACAATTTGAGAATATAACAAATGAAGTTTCTTTAAATGAAATAGATGAACCAGCTAAACGTATTTTAGAAGGAAAAATTCAAGGAAGAACTGTAGTTAATATTAAAGATATTTAAATATAAATATTAATAAAGGATAAAATTATGAATAGTGAATGGGGACAAATATATAAATCATTAGGAGCCACTCCAATAATTAATGCTATAGGTAGTGTGACAATGCTTGGGGGATCAACACCTGTTCCAGAAGTAAAAGAAGCTATGGAATTAGCTGAATCAGCCTACATACCCTTAATGGAACTAGAAGAAAAAGCTGGTTCTGTTGTCGCTGATCTTTTGAATGTTCCTGCAGCATATATAACATCTGGTGCAGGCTCAGCTTTAACATTGGCTACAGCAGCTTTTATGGCAGGAGACAACGATGATTATATCCAACAATTACCTAACACAACGGGTATGAAAAATGAAATTCTCATACAAAAAAGACAACACTATTGGTATGATCGATGCCTTGAACTTGCAGGAGCTAGATTGGTCGATTTTGGATCAGAAGATAAAACAACGAAAGATGACCTTGAAAGGGCTATTAATGAAAATACTCTTGCTGTACATTACTATGCCGTAGAACAAAATATAGATCCTAATGCACTTTCTTTAGAAGACACTCTAGAAGTTGCCAAGAAACATAATGTCCCAGTAATGGTTGATGCAGCTGGACAAATATATCCACTAGAGAATTTGGGGAAATATGTACGAATGGGTGCAGATTTTCAATGTATTGCAGCAAAATATTTAGGGGCTCCTCAATCTACAGGATTAGCATTAGGGACCAAGGAAATGATATATAAACTTTCTTTACAATCTTTTGTAGGTTACGAAGGTCGACGAATACGTGGAGTTGGAAGACCTCAAAAGGTAGATAGACAAGAAATGATTGGTGTCGTAGCTGCAGTAAAGCGATGGATGGGTCTTAATCATGAAGACAGATTATCTAAATCTGAAACTATGACAATGACAATAATTAATGGAATCAAAGATATACCTTCTCTTGATGTTTCTATTATTGATAACGTCATAGGGCATATGCCTTTTGGTTTACGAATTAAGACTAATAGTAATGCTAATTATAAAGCTCAAGATATTGTAGATATGTTAAAAGCTGGCGACCCACCCATTTGGACACGAGTTTCGGTAGCTGGAAAAAATGATGATTTTATCGATATTCATATGTTTGGACTAAATGAAGGAGAAGATGTAATTGTTGCTGATCGGATAAAATCAGTAGTAGCTGCTAAAAATAATTAATAATAAGATCAATGAATATACCAAAATTTGGACTAAATAGACATAACACCAGCTCTCTTTCTTCATTTGCTTCAGATGTACTTCGGGCAGAACAAGCAGGATGGGACTGTGCTTTTCTTCCAGACTCACCATTAAGATTACGCGATAATTACGTCCTTTTATCAGGAGCTGCCCAGGCAACAAAATCAATAACTATCGGTCCATTACTAACAAATCCTATAACTAGACATCCTTCTGTTACCGCTTCTAGTATTGCAACAGTTGCAGAATTAGCACCTAATAGAACTGTATTAGGAGTTGGTGTGGGTGATACGGCTGTACGATTAGCTGGACTAAAACCAGCAAAAATAAAAGAATTAGAGCAAGGTGTTCGTATAATAAAATCTTTACTTGCTGGAGAAGAAGTTGAATTTGGTGCAGCAAGACCAGCAAAACTTCCATTTCCTCAAAATGTACCAGTTTGGTTAGCTGCTGGAGGTCCTAAAACTTTAGAAATGGCTGGATCATGTGCAGATGGTGTATTTATCAGAGTTGGTACGGATATAAAAAATATAGAAATATCAGTAAATAGAATCAAAGAAGGCGCAATAAAATCAGGCCGAGACCCAAACAAAGTTAAACTTGGCACTGTATTTCATACTGTTTTTTGTGAAGATGAAGATGATGCAATGCTTATGGGTAAATCAATGGCAGCTGGATATTACGAATATTCACCCGTGTTAGTAGATAATTTGGACATTTCTTGGAACGGACTCCATCCAGATGAACTTAAAGAGCAGGGATTAGTTTGGCCTGATTTCCATCATGCTGCTAATTTAATAGAAAGCGGTAAAGCTGTTGATTTTATTCCAGAGAGTTTAGCAAAAGCATTTTGTTTAATGGGCGGAGTAAATCAAATAGCTAATCAGATTACAGAAGTATTAAAAAAATGCAATGACCTCGGTATAGAGTTTGAATATGTAGTTCTTCATCCAATACCCAATCCACCCGTACCTGATAATGGACCAAATGCATACTTAGAAAAAATCCCTAGAGAAGTTTTATCCCAAGTTAAAAAAAATCTTGCTAATTAATAGCTGTAAAAACATCAAACCATATCCTAATAGATATTATTGTCAATAAAATCACAAAACCAAAACGTAAGTTCTTCAAGGTCAATTTGGAATTTACGTACGTCCCTAACTTTGCACCAGGTATGCCACCTGCTACAGCAAATAATGAAAGAATAAATGGTACTTGGAAAGTAATAATTTTACCTAATAAACCAGCAAGAACAGCAAAAAATGTCATTGCAAGTGAACTCGCGATGGCATTACGTAATGGAATTTTCATTAACCGATTCAAAATTGGGACAGTTAAAAATCCACCTCCAACACCGACCATACCTGCCATTACTCCTTCAGGAAAAAATATTGCTAAAATCTTATAGTTCGTAGATTTATTATCTTTATCCTCTATACCATTTCCAGAATTCAATAACATTAAAATAACTGCTGTAGTGGACATAGAACCAAAAATAACCAATAACAATGTATCTGGTGACCACTTAGAAAGAATACCACCAATTAACCCTCCTATAGCAACTAACACACCACCCCAAATGACAATCCTTCTATCAATTAAACCACTCTTCTTATAAACAAGTGCTCCTGTAAAACTTGAGACTAAACCTTGAACTAAAGATATAGCCATAACTTGCTTAATATCTATTGCTGGTATACCAAGGATTTGTGGACCATACAAAAGAAATGGAACGGTTACTACAGCCCCACTAACACCAAATAAGCCCGACAACCATCCACCGAGAAAAGTTAATAATAAAACCACTAAATAAAGCAATATATCCATATCGTGGTAATAATACCATGATTTACTTTAAAATTTAGTCGAAAGAAATTGATTTAATCAGATAGTATTTCAAATATGTTATTAGAAACAAATGTCATTATTATTCTAATTTTAGTTATTTTACTTGCCTCAACTGTGAAAGCCACTGTTGGGTTTGGATTTGCTCTCGTATCTACACCATTACTACTACCTATACTAGATTTAACAATTATTGTTCCAATAATCATGCCTTTGGT
>CAYOMB010000084.1:0-5814 GCA_964404955.1 uncultured Dehalococcoidia bacterium | reverse complement strand
ATCTTAACAATAAAGCAACACTTAAAATTGTAGCAATTGGATTAGCTTTACCTTGTCCAGCAATATCTGGTGCTGTACCATGAATTGGCTCATATAAACCTTTTGCTTTTATTGATCCATCTGCCGATGGAATACCTGATAAGCTTGCTGATGGTAACATTCCTAGTGAACCAGCCAATACTGAACCTTCATCCGATAAAATGTCCCCAAAAGTATTCTCCATTACCATTACATCAAATTGACGAGGATTCTGTATCAATTGCATAGTGCAGCTATCTACTAATTGATGTTCTAATTTAACATCTGGATATTCAGCACTAAGTTCAATAGCTATTTGACGCCATAACCGTGAGCTCTCTAATACATTTGCTTTATCAACAGAAGTTAATTTTTTACTTCTACCTCGTGCTAATTCAAAACCAACACGTAATATACGAGTAATTTCTTTTTCAGTATATTTAAGCGTATCTACAGCAACTCTTCCCCTAGAATTAGTCCATTGTTTTTTTGGTTTTCCAAAATAAAGACCTCCAGTAAGTTCCCTAATCATAATCAAATCTATATCATCTACAAGTTCTGATTTTAAAGGAATAGAATCTTTTAAAAATGAATATGATTTGACTGGTCTTATATTAGCGTATACGCCAAGAGCTTTTCTAATAGCTAACAATCCATCCTCTGGCCTTACTTTAGCAGTAGGGTCATCCCATTTTGGACCACCAACAGCACCAAATAGTATAGCATCAGCTTTACTACTTTTTTCAGCAGTTTCGGGTTTTAAAGCAACACCATAACTATCAATTGCAGCGCCCCCAATTATATCTTGTTCAAAATTAAATACATGACCAGATTTTTTTGATATTGCCTCAAGTAATTTAACACCTTGTTCGACAACTTCTGGACCAATTCCATCGCCAGGTAATACCATAACATCAAATTTCACGTAGTTCTCCTTAATAATAATTATAGAAAATTGTAAATAAATTTATACCGTATATTCTAGATTAATACTAGTGGAATATTCACCTTCAAAATCATTACATTGTAGCATTATATAAACTTGTTCATCTTTTTTAAAACTATATTTTATTACCTCAGTATAATCTATTATTTTACTATCTTTAATAGTAAGACCATTCTCATTATCATCTTCAATAATATTTATATAACAGGATGGTAAAATTAGATCGCTATGATTTTTAAAACCTTCAAGATAGATTTTATTCGGCTTTATTGTATTAGAATCTTTATCCTTCAGTAGAAGATCTTTTACAAAAAAACCTTTATTATTAACTGAGTCGTCAGTAATATATTGAAATCTGACAAGAAGATTATCTATCCCTTTCAAGTTATCAATAAATACTTCTTCATTGATCCAATCTTCAACTTTATTCGTATAATGAGTTCCCAAAGCATAAAAGCTAGAATTCTGCGAATTCATATTCTTAGAAGATAATATTTCCCATGTATTCCCTTGATCTTTCGATATTTGAAGATAAGTAAGATCAAATCGATCTTCTATATCATAGTAGATGTCAAAATTCAAAGAATAATCAGAGACTTCTTTAATTTCAAATTCGAAAGATATAGTGTTATCAATTAGATCGCCAGTATCGCTCCACCATATTTCATTGTTAATGTTATTAATATCTGTATTAAAATACACATCAAGATTACTTGGTTCTAAAATCTTATAATACTGTAGCGATAATGGTAGCATTTCAATTAACTCAGATTGATTAATCTCTTTTACAGGTGTAGTGATAATAAAATCATCATGAAACGCACATGTGTTTATAATGCAATGTAATATTTCTAATCCCCATTCTTTAAATAAGATGTTGCTCTTACTTTCATAATTGTGATTAGTTCTTAAATAATCAATAATGCCTTCAATAGATTTATTATCATAGTGTAATAAATTGTTTAAATTTATTGGATTAAATTTATCTTCGAGATATAAAAAAAACAATGTAAAGTAATCATATTGTCGTACGTTTGGAATATTCAGATTTGATAATGATATTGGTGTCGAAAAAATATTAGAATCTAGGTTCTTTTTAAATCCAGCTGAATTAGTAATAAGTTCAGCAGTACCTTCCTTAATCCAAGAATTCGAATATGAATCTATTCGGGATTGATATAAATGGACCACTTCATGTGTAAGTGTAGATAAAAAAACATCTTCTCCATTTTTGATTTGATCAATATCAATAAACACTATGTTTGCATCATTACTTTGATAATGTATATCAATTGGATAATTGTTAGAATCAGAGTAATAACCAGCTATTCCTGGATTTAGATTTGTTATGACTATATACGTGTAACCGTTAGTTTCTGGATTACGGAAAATATTATCTATTAATGGATGTATTTCAGTATAAAATCTTTCTAGCCATATTTGAAAAGTAGACATATTTACATCTTTAATATATTGATTTTCAATATATGTACAATAACGATTATCTCCGATATCTTTAGAACTAATGTTTTTTGCAATAATAGATCTTACTATATATTCAGTGATATCAATAACTAAAAAATTTTCATTTTCTTTGATATTACAACTTTTGTTTGGAATTAAGTATTCTGAACCTGGCCGCTGAATCTGAGTATTATTTATTTGACTAACTATTTTTTCTAGATTTAAGGTATTAGGTTCTCTTTGATCTATATTAGTAATTGGCATAAATCTTTCATGTATATAATAATTCGGGACAGCCCAAGATTTAACCAACAACGGATATTCTTCATTAGGAAGGTGGATATCTGCTTTTATTGGGGTGGGGGTACTAATAATTTCAGGTCTAGGAGAAAGAGTTGAAATTATATTCTCTGAATCATCTTTAGTATTTACAACTTTTTGTATAGTTGAAGTTGGAATGGGATTAACAGTATTAGTATCACTAGAAGTTGTTACTTCAGATGTATTACATGACACGAGAAATAGTAAAATTGATAATATATAATTATTTTTTAATCGAATTTCCATTATACTCGTTCATCGCTACATCAAATCCAGAGGACAAGATACTATAAATAACTGCTGGTATGGAATCGACTACTTCTTTGATAATTACTTGATCTTCATTTCTGAATTTGCCTAAGACATAGTTAATAGTATTTTCACTTCGATCCTGACCGATCCCAATACGTATTCTTCTAAATTCATTGCTGCCAAGCTCATTGATTATTGATTTAATACCATTATGTCCACCAGCGCTTCCATTTTTTCTCAATCTTATTTTTCCAACCGGCAAATCCAGGTCATCATAAATGACTAGAAATTCTGTATTTTTGCCTAATTTGGAGTTAAATTGCTTGAGTGATTTACCACTATTATTCATAAAAGTAGTTGGTTTTACTAAATATATTTCTGTTCCCTGAAAATGAAAAGAATTCCATTCAGCGGAATTTGAAGTCTTTTTAAGGCTCAGTTCAAATTCGACGGATAATCTGTCAATAATATCAAATCCAACATTATGGCGTGTATGATTATATTTGTTACCAGGATTACCCAGGCCAACAATGACTAATTTATTATTTTTCTGATTTACGTTCTTTTTGCGAAATAATTTATTTAAAAACATTTTAAAGCATTTCTAATAACTCTTGTTCAGTAATAATTTTAACATTTAATTCTTGTGCTTTCGTAAATTTGGAACCTGGATCTTCTCCTGCAATTAGGAAATTGGTAGCATTTGAAACATTTCCAGTTACTTTTCCTTCATGACTATTAATTAAGAACTCAAATTCAGATCTCGTATGGTTTTGTAATCTTCCCGTAATAACAAACGTTAATCCAAATAATGTATTTGATTCATTTTTTAAAGTATTTTTTGATTGTATATTAACACCTAGTTCTTTAAATCGGTTTATTTCGTACATATTATTATTATTGGAAAAATAACTACAAATACTTACTGCAATTTTTTCCCCAATACCTGGAAATTTGATCAGATCAGATTCATTCATTTCAAAAAGATCAAAAATATCATTAATATTACGAGATAAAATATTAGAAACTTCAGAACCTACAAATCTAATACCTAATGCAGATATTAAATTATAAAGAGGTCTCTGTTTAGATGCCACGATGGAATTAATTAAATTACTCGTGGAAAGTTCTTTAAAACCTTCAAGTGAAGATATTTGATCAAAAGTAAGTTCATATAGATCTGCTGGGGTATTTAGTAATTTCGAATTTATTAAAGATCGTATTGTTTCTTCGCCCAAACCTCTAATATCCATACAGTTTTTACTTACAAAGTGAATTAAGCGATTCTCGAATTGTTCAGGACATCCTGAATTTATACAATAGTAATTTACATCATCTGCATATTTATGTATGGCCGAACTACATGTAGGACATTCGTACGGCATACTAAATATCTTTTCATGCCCTGTTCTTTTTTCAATAACTGGACCTAATATTTGCGGTATTACATCACCTGAACGACGTATATAAACGAAGTCATTGATTCGAATATCTTTTTTAACAATATCATCATAATTATGAAGCGTAGCATTTTTGACAGTAACTCCGCCGATAACTACTGGTTCTAATTCCGCAAAAGGATTCAAACTACCAGTACGTCCAACATTCACACCAATACCGTTTAATTTAGTTATTTCTGTTTTTGCTGGATATTTATATGCTATTGCCCATCGAGGATCTCTTGCAACAGTACCTAGTATATTTTGTTTTTCATATGAATCTACTTTTATTACTATACCATCGGTATCATAGTTAAGAGATTTTCTCATTTCCGTCCAGTACGTATAGTAATCAATAATCTCTGGTATAGAATGTACTAACTTTTGGTGTTCATTAATTTTGAAACCTTGAGTACTTAACCAATTGAGAGTTTCACTATGAGTTTCATATTCCTGAAAGCCATAGTTGTTTCCAATTGCATAAATAAATATATCAAGAGGGCGTTGTGCAGTTATATCGGAATTTAATTGACGCAAGGAACCCGAAGCTGTATTTCTTGGATTTGAATACGTTTGTAATCCTTGAAGTTCTCTTTCTTGATTAAATTTGTGGAATTCATCCAAAGGGCAATAAACCTCTCCACGAACATCAATAAAAGAGTCATTATTAGAAAGAATATTATGTGGAACACTTTTGAGTGTTCTTATATTATTAGTTATGTTTTCTCCAACAATACCATTACCTCTGGTAGCGCCAGTTGTTAACATCCCATTTTGATAAATGATTGAAACCGCGAGTCCATCAAATTTCAATTCACATTGCATGGCAAATGAATCATTATCTAATAACCGAGCTATACGTGAATACCATAATTCTAATTGTTGGTTATCGAAGACATTACCTAAGCTTAACATTGGAGATTTATGTTCAATTTTAGAGAACTGTTCTAATGGAGGGCTCCCAACTTTCTGAGTTGGAGAATCAGGAATTAGTAATTCAGGATACAATTCTTCAAGTCGTTTTAACTCTGAGAATAATTCATCATATTCACTATCAGAAATTTGAGAATCATTTAATTGATAGTATTGAATATTATGGAATTCAATCAGTGATCGTAATGAATCTATTTGTTTATTTATATTATCATCTGTCATAATTATTATTCGAATTAATATTGTATTGCAGATAAATACTATTTATAGTTAGTCATTAATAATTTAAATTACCAATATATTATACCAATAACAAATACTATAAATCTCTACTAAAGGGTGTTGCGTGATAAATGTACTAAATGACATCGTTATTTTAGATGCGTCAAAGGGTATTGCTGGGCCATATTGTTCTATGTTACTTCAAAACATGGGAGCTCG
>CAYOMB010000083.1:0-5834 GCA_964404955.1 uncultured Dehalococcoidia bacterium | reverse complement strand
ATTTAAAACCTTTTTGTGATCCACCGAGCATAGCTAGTAAGTTTGCTGGGCCAGGCGTTCCTGCTACAAATATTATAAAAACATATAGTGATATGTATGCCTCTAGCATTATGCAGAGATTTCGCCTCGTGCTAGTTTTTCTAGCGGGAGTAAGGCATTATATATAAAGTTATTAACTGGTATTGTTACATTATTTTCTTTAGCTATTCTAACTATAGATCCTATTTGATGTTCAATTTCTGATGGTTTACCATCTGCAATATCTCTATGCATCGAGGTACTACCAACACCCTGAGGTAAATTATCAATTCTATCTTGTATCTCTTGATAAGGGATATCTATATTAAGACTTTTTGCTACATCTCTTGTTTCTTCCATATTTTTTATCCACATTTCAACTACACTTGGTATTTGTCTCCATATTGGTGAATTACTTCTCGTTATAGCCCCAATAGATCCTAATGCAGAAACAGCCATTAGCTTTGCCCATTGATCAACTTGGAAACTTTCTGGTATTACCGCATTAAATCCAGCATTATTTAATGTAGATTGTAATGAAAGTAAACGTTGAGTTTTATCATTATTAGTTTCAGCAATAGTTAGTCTTGGACTGTTTGCCATACCCCTAACAACACCAGGACTTATTACTTGTGCTCCAAAGTGACAAATCCCCTCTAATACTTTTTCTTTTCCAAGAATTTGCCCTATTTTTTGAGACGCTGTTAATCCATTTTGTGTTTGTACTATGATTGTATTTTCGTTAATCAAGGGTTTTATCATTTCGCTTGCAATTTCTACAGCATCAGCTTTAACGCAAATGATTATTGTATCTACGATACCAATTTCTTCAGGATTATCAGTTATGTGTTTGGGGGTTACTGTATAGTTATTGTTCTCGTTATGAATTGTTAGACCTGAGTTACGTATTACGTTGAGTGTCTCCCCTCTTGATATAAGAGAAACTTCCTCTCCAGCATTTGTTAAACGGCCTGCTATATATCCACCTATTGCTCCAATACCAAAAATTGCAATTTTCATTAATTCTCCCTTTAATTGTTTTTGAACAGATATCTGTAATAAAATATTTGTAATTAGTATAAATAATAGTAGTACTTTGGAAGACAATTTATCAATTCAAATATTGGATTATTATACATGGAAAATTCCTGATTCTGAATTAGGTCAAGGTTTATTGTTAAAGACGTCTAGAGGAAACATAAAAACTATTGTTCATCAATCACCACAACTTCAAACAGATAAAGCTATTATATGGGTATGTGGTGCTAATGGAGGATTTGAAGGTCCAGCCAATGGGATGTATAGAACAATTTCAGAATCTTTAAAAAATAGTATTAGATCTATCAGAATAGATTATCGAAAACCAAATGTATTAAGTGAATGTGCATTAGATATTTTATCAGCTATATCTTTTTTAAAATCATTAGGCCATTCTCAAATAGTATTAGTTGGACATTCTTTTGGAGGAGCTGTAGTTATAACTGCTGCAGAATTTTCGGATTTAGTTGTTGGAGTAGTCGCTTTATCAAGTCAAGGATACGGAACCAACACAGTTGCCAATATTGCACCTCGGAATTTACTCTTACTCCATGGTGCTTCAGATACCCGTTTACCATCTGAAATTTCCGAAAAGATATATTTATACGCAAAGGAACCCAAAGAAATAAAAATATTTTCTGGAAATGGTCATGGCTTACGAGAATCTTCTGATGAAATTACATTGTTTGTAAAAAATTGGATTCTTAGTATATTGGAATAAAATTCGAATAATTATTATAATTATATATATAAGATTTATAATTAAGATATGTTAATAAACCCCACAAAATTTATAGCCAATTATTTAAACCAGATTTCTGAAGGATATTTAGTTGTTTTATTTCCAGACGGTTCAAAAAAATCTTTTGGTGACATAAATTCTGATCTACAAACAGAATTACACATTAGAGATAATGCACTTCTAAAAAATCTATTATTTCGAGGCGAGATAGCTTTAGGTGAAGGCTATATTAATGGTTTATGGGAATGTGATAATATTGCTAATCTTTTAAAGTTATTTGTTCTAAATTTTCAAAAAACTGGAAGATTAAAACCAAAATTCCAAGGAATATTTAATTTATTAGACAAAATTTCTCATCGATTTAAGAGAAATACAATTACGAAAGCTAAAGATAATATTTCTGCACATTATGATTTAGGAAATGAATTTTTCCGAACATTTTTAGATAAAAATATGGTTTACTCCTGTGGTTTATTTGAGAAAGCTGAAGATTCCCTAGAAGTAGCTCAAAAAAATAAAATTCAACAGATTATAGATCAAGCAAATATACAATCAGGCCAGAAAGTATTAGAGATTGGTTGTGGATGGGGGGCTTTTTCACTGACATTAGCTCAGCAAATGGATGTTAGCGTTACTGCAATTACTATATCAGAAGAGCAGTATTATTTTGTTAAGGAACTTGTAGAAGAACATGAATTAACAAATCGTATTGAGGTTAAATTAGAAGACTATCGAAATTTAGAAGGACAATATGACCGAATAGTTTCTATCGAAATGCTTGAAGCTGTTGGCCATGAAGGGTTAACCGATTTTTATACACAATGTAATAATTTATTAAATGATAATGGTTTATTATCAGTGCAAGTAATTACTATGCCTGATTCGCGTTATGAAAGTTACAGAAAAAATGTCGATTTTATTCAAAAGTATGTTTTTCCTGGGGGTCATTTACCTTCTTTAGGAGCACTTAATCATGCTTCATCAATACAAAATTCTTTTTCTCTTCAAAATATGAATAATATTGGTATACATTATGCCAAAACATTATATTCATGGAATCAAAACCTACAACAAAATAAACAAAAAATTATTGAACTTGGCTACCCAGAAAGATTAATTAAAATATGGGAATATTACTTTGGTTACTGCCAAGCAGGATTTGAGACGTATTTATTAGATAATTTACAATTGGTATATTCGAAGTAAGGAAAAATATGTGGTATGAATATTTTCTTGATAGAGGTTTAATTCCATTTCCGTTAGTTAGATATTTTATTAATAGATTAAATGGCCGAACCCATAACAAATTAAAAAATATTACAGAAGAGGAACGAAGAGTATTTGCCGAATTAATATCAGAAGGGCCTATAGCCTATGATACTGAAATTGCAAATCAACAACACTATGAAGTCACGTCAGAGTTTTTTGAATCGATTCTTGGCCTACGCTTGAAATATAGTTCTTGTTTCTGGGATGAATCAACAAGTAACCTTGATGATGCAGAGATTAAAATGCTAAATATGTATATTGAGAGATGTGAAATAAAAGACGGATTATCTGTATTAGATTTAGGGTGTGGTTGGGGTTCGGTTACTTTGTATTTAGCGCAAAAATTCCCTCATTCAACTTTTACATGTATATCTAATTCTGATACACAAATAAATTATATTACAAATATAGTTGAAGAAAAAAAATTAAAAAATGTAGTAGCAATAAAGTCAGATATTAATGAATTCAATCCACAAGAAAAATTTGACAGGGTTATTTCAATTGAGATGTTTGAACACATGAATAATCTACAAGAACTTTTACATCGTATTTCTCTTTGGATGACTCCTGATGCAATTTTATTTATTCATGTATTTAGTCATAAAGACACACCTTATTTTTTCCTAGACGAAAAGTCTTGGATGGCAAAACATTTTTTTCGCTCTGGTATGATGCCTAGTTATGATTTATTTGATAACTTTTCTGAAGAATTATTATTGACAGAATCGTGGTTAATTAATGGAACCCATTATCAGAGAACTCTTGATGAATGGGAGAAAAAATTACTTAGCAATAAAGAAAAGATTTTAAAAATCTTCCAAAAGGATGTTGATAAAAAGCATTCCTTAATTCTTTGGCGAAGATGGCGCATCTTTTTAGCAGCATGTTCTTCCCTATTTGGGTTTAATTCAGGAGATGTTTGGTTTGTAGCGCACCATAAATTTCGTTTGAGAGAAAACGCATGAGTAAAATTGCGATTATAGGATCTGGTGTAGCAGGTTTAACAGCTGCATATTTGTTGAATAAGAAACATGAAGTGTATTTATATGAACAAAATCAATATTTCGGGGGTCATACAAATACTATTTCTGTTCAAGAAAATCCCAAATCATCAGTCAATATTGATACTGGGTTTATTGTGTTTAATTCAAAAAACTATCCTTTATTTTTAGCGCTGTTAAATAGTTTGAAAGTACCCTATTTTTTGTCAGATATGTCTTTTGCTTATTATGACCCAAAAAGATCATTAGCTTATTGTGGTGGACGTGGGTTGTTTAGTTTATTTGGCCAGCTAAAAAATATATTTAATATTCCTCATTTGCAATTTTTATTAGGTATTAGAAAGTATTCGCGCAAAATGGTTAAGGACCAAAAGATCGGTTTAACAAAAAACAAAACTTTATTTGAATATTGTTCAGAATTTAATGTTCCTCCCAAAGTTGTAAATGATTATTTTATACCTATAGGCTCTGCTATTTGGTCTTCACAAATTCATGATATTAAACATTTTCCTGTCGATGCATATATAACATTCTTCCAAAACCATGGTTTGTTATTTGAAGAAAGTCCCCCAACTTGGTATTCAATTGATGGTGGAGCACAACGTTATGTTGAAAAAATAATTAACTTTTTGGGTAATAATGCTAATCTATCCTCTAAGGTTAATTCAGTAGTTCGTTTTACAGATCATGTAGAAATCGAATTAGATAATGGAAATACATATGATTATGATAAGGTTGTTATAGCGACCCATGCAGATCAAGCAATTAATTTGTTAGAGAAACCAACTAAACTTGAAAAAAAGCTTCTTTCAGTATGGGAATATAGTGAAAATGATACCATCCTACATAGTTATGATAAATTTATGCCCCAGAATAATAGATTGTGGGGATCATGGAATTTTTTACAAAGAGATAATGATAATTCGATAGTTACATATAATATGAATAGGCTTCAATCATTAAATTCTAATACTCAATACTTAGTCACATTAAATTCTGATATAGAAATCCCTGAGAAATATATACACTACAAAACTAAATATACACATCCTAGATATACACAAGAATCAATGAGTACTCAAGAGCAACTACCATTATTAAATGGTGTAAATAATACATATTTCTGTGGTAGTTATTTTGGATATGGTTTTCATGAAGATGCGGTTAAGTCAGCTGTAAATATTGTCACAGAAATTGATGGATCTTATGAATTCTAAAATAATGTTCGGTCATTTAATGCATACACGAAAAAAAATTCATCAATTTAGATTCCGTCATTATTTTTTTGCTCTTGATCTGGATGAGCTTGAATCCATAAGTAAGTATAAATTATTTGGATGGAACAAAGGATGGTTTTTTTCTTTTTTAGATCAAGACTATCTTGGACAAACCACTGGTTCTATAAAATCAAAACTAAACTCTCGATTATCAAATTTAGGTATTGATATAGGCAAATCTACTGTTTTACTTGTTACCACTCCAAGATTTATAAAACATACATTTAATCCAGTAAATTTTTATTATTGTTATACAAGTACAAAAAAATTGGAAAAAGTCATTGTTGAAGTAAATAATACTTTTGGAGAAGCTCATTTATATGTTCTAGATAACCTCATTGAAGAGAATGGATACTTTATAGATTCACATGCTAAATTATTTCATGTTTCTCCAATGAATAATATGGAGGGGGAATATACTTTTTATTTTACCGACATTTTGAATACTAATCATTTAGATTTAGGGATTAATTTACAAAATATGGAAAC
>CAYOMB010000082.1:0-6010 GCA_964404955.1 uncultured Dehalococcoidia bacterium | reverse complement strand
GTCAAATCATTGACATTAAATCAATCCCTGAACTAAACCAAGTAAACATTAACTCAAATAATGATTTAACCATAGGGTCTGCAATACCTTGTTATAAAATATATAATAATTCAGATATTATGGATCTTCGTCCTGAATTAAAAGATTCTGCCTCCATTATTGGTGGCACACAAATTCAAGGAAGAGCATCATTTGGTGGAAATATTTGTAATGCCGCTCCTAGTGCTGACTCAGTCCCATTACTCATATCATTAGGCGCAACATGTAATGTTCAAAGCATTAATGGAGAAAGAACTATTGCATTAGAAGATTTATTTTCTGGCCCCGGGCAAACAATACTAGAACCAAACGAACTTCTAATTTCTATAACAATACCAAAAAAATCAGACTTATCTGGAGCTAATTACATCAGATTTATACCAAGAAATGAAATGGATATTGCTGTTGTAGGCACAGGAGTTTCTGTAACCCTAAGTTCGAATAAAAAGAATTTTGAATCAGTGCGGGTTTCTCTTGCTTCAGTAGGCCCAACCCCAATTTTTGTTGAAGGCATTGATAAGGAAGTCTCTGGACAAGAAATAAATGATGAAAGTATTAGAGTAGTCTCAAATATGTCTAAAAATGCATCTAAACCAATAAGTGATATGAGAGGTACTGCAGAATTTAGACAACATCTTTGTGAAGTTCTCACGAGAAGAGCTTTAATAACCGCGATAGAAAGGGCTAAGGAAGCATAATGACACAATCAAAAACATATGTACGATGCGTAATAAATGGAGAAGATACAGAATTTCTGTGCGAACCAAGGCAAAGTCTTCTTGAATGTCTTAGGGATGTCTTGAGATTAACCGGAACAAAAGAAGGCTGTAATGATGGAAACTGTGGAGCTTGTACCATAATGCTAGATGATAGAATTGTAACTAGCTGTTTGGTACTCGGTGTAGAGGCAAATGGAAAAACAATTACTACCATAGAAGGTATGGCTTCACCTGACGGACTCCATCCAGTCCAACAAGCCTTTCTTGAAGAAGCTGCTTTACAATGTGGAATATGTACTCCTGGCTTTCTCATAGCTTCAAAAGCGTTATTAGATACAAATCCTAATCCAACTGAAGAAGAAATTAGATTTTGGTTAGCAAACAATCTATGTCGATGCACAGGTTATGACAAAATAGTCCGTGCTGTAGTCAAAGCTGGTGAAAAAATAAGAGAGGGATAAATAATGGCAACTGTAAAAAAAGATTACAAAGTTATAGGAAGTCGTCCAGTACGACATGATGGAGTAGATAAAGTAACTGGAAAGGCAATTTATAGTGCTGATTTCTCAATTTCAGACTTACTTCATGGGAAAGTACTTAGAAGCCCAGTCGCCCATGCTGTTATTAAAAAAATAGACACTTCAAAAGCAGAGAAATTACCCGGTGTACGCGCTATTGTTACCGCTAAAGATTTCATTGGTTCTTCAGATAAAAATATAGAAACAGCTGAAGACAGAAACGAAGGTGAAACGACTCGACTTAAATATCTTCGTGATAATGTCTTAGCTTCAGACAAACTCTTATATATTGGTCAACCTGTTGCTGCTGTTGCTGCAACCTCTTCACATATAGCCGAAGAAGCCGTGAGTCTTATCGAACTCGAATTTGAAACCTTAGAACCTGTATTGAATACAACTCAGGGTTTAAATTCAAAGTCAATTATTCATCAAGAACTTGAAACTAAAGAATTAGGTACAAAAGTGCCTGGGAAAACTAATTTAGCAGAGCATATTCAACATAAACTAGGTGACCCTGAAGAGGCATTTAAGCATGCTGAAATAATAGTAGAGCGAGAATTAACTACTGAAACTGTTCACCAAGGATATATTGAACCTCATGCAGCTACTGCCTCATGGAGTAATGATGGACGAATAACAGTTTGGTGTAGTACACAAGGTGCATTCCCAGCAAGAGACACGACTGCAGATATTTTGGGTGTTCCTATTTCACAGGTTAAAGTAGTCCCTTTAGAAATCGGTGGGGGATTTGGTGGGAAAATACCAGTTTACCTAGAACCAGTTGCCGCATTATTATCTAGGGCTTCTGGGCATCCTGTAAAATTGGTTATGTCTAGAAAAGAAGTATTTGAATGTACTGGTCCTACGCCCGGCACTTTGATGCGAGTTAAAATAGGTGCTGACAAGTCTGGAAAATTCCTTGCTGCACAAGCACATCTTGAGTTTGAAGCAGGAGCATTTCCCGGTTCACCTGTAGCAGCTGGGAGTTACTGTGTATTTGCCCCTTATGAAATTCCTAATATATTAATTGATGGATACGATGTCATTGTAAACAAAGCGAAAACTGCAGCGTATCGCGCTCCAGGAGCCACAATGGCAGCATTTGCTACTGAAACAGTAATCGATGAAGTTGCAGAAAAATTACAAATAGATCCTGCTGAGCTTCGATTAATAAATACAGCAAAAAAAGGTACACGAAGAGCTGATGGTCCAGTATATCCCACTATAGGTTGTGAGGAAGTAATAAAAACTATTAAGGATAGTGAACATTACAATTCTCCTATTACCGAACCACATGTTGGCCGAGGAATAGCGATTGGGTACTGGTTCAATGTAGGATTAGAATCAGCATGTACTATTAGCCTTAGCAAAAACGGAACTATAAATCTCATTGAGGGTTCAACAGATATTGGAGGCACAAGAACATCTATAGCAATGCAAGCTGCAGAAGTACTTGGATTGTTACCTGAAGAGGTTATTCCTTCAGTGGTAGATACTGATTCAATAGGATTTACATCTGTAACTGGCGGAAGTCGCACAACTTATGCTACTGGATGGGCAGCATACGAAGCTGCAATTGATGTTAAAAATCAAATGATAACTAAAGTTGCAGGTATTTGGTCAATCGATGCTGATAATGTTGAATTTGAGGACGGGGTATTCTTTTCAAAACAAGATACAGAATTAAAAATGTCATTTAAAGAATTAGCTTCCAAATCGGGAGCACCAATTGTAGGAAGAGGCAGTGTAAGTAAAGGTGGTATGGGTGCTGGAGGAGGATCTTTTGCTGGTGCTATAGTTGATGTAAAAATCGATCCTGAAACCGGAAAAACTACTGTTTTAAGATTTACTTGTGTCCAAGATGCCGGTAAAGCAATATATCCAAGCTTTGTTGAAGGACAAATGCAAGGTGGAAGTGTTCAAGGAATTGGTTGGGCATTAAATGAAGAATACTTTATGACAGATGACGGCAGAATGACCAATTCAAGTTTACTTGATTATCGTATGCCCACTTCTTTAGATTTGCCAATGATTGAAACAATTATCGTTGAAGTACCTAGTGATGGACATCCTTACGGTGTTAGAGGAGTTGGAGAAGCCAATATAGTTTCACCTCCTGCAGCAGTTGCAAATGCAATTTATCACGCAACAGGTGTTAGGCAATCTAGATTACCAATGAATCCTGCATCAATTACAAAAGGTATCCAAGATCATAGATCTGATATATTAAATTCGATGAACTGCTAATGTTACAGGTATTTATTCCGTCATTAATGCGAAAACTTACCAATGATAAACATGTTGTTGAGATTAATGCTACGAGTATTACTGAATTAATTAACAAACTGGATATAGAATATCCAGGAATGAAAGAACAATTAACTGAAGGTAATCTTATTAAAGATGGATTGTCTGTTGTCATCAATGATGAAATATCAAATAATCCACTATTGGAACAACTAAAAGATGGATTTGAAATACATTTTGTCCCAACTATTGGTGGTGGTAATTATTAGTAAAGGAATTAATTATGAATGAAAAAAGTAAAAACTATAAACATGATCTTGAAAAAATGTATGAACAACAGTCTTCATATACGCAAAACATAAATGACAGCACATTAGATACAAAATTAAGTAGAGATAAAAGTATCCGAACAGCACTACAAAATCTCATAAGTGAATATCACGGCACACGTGAGCAACTTTTATGGACAAAATGGGGCCAAGGAATTCCTCGAAGCGAAACTAGAAGCTTAATTGCAGATTTGTCAGCAGCCCGAATAGAATTCATTTCATATTTTTCAGATATGAATGACAGTCAATTGGAACAAAATGTTGCTCCCGCTGAAGGAGAATCTGCTGAAAGCCTTATAAACAAGATGCTGTTATTGGAAAAAGAGTTATTCTCTTTATTAAAAGAAAATAAGTAATCCATTTAAATATTACTATTGAGGTGTTCAATTATGAGTGATGCAATTTCATCAAAATTAACAAACGAATTAAATGATCAATTAAATTCAGCAATTGAATTAATAAACGCCTTATCAGAAACCGATCTAGAAATATTTCATTCTGAAGACACTGGGGAAGAGGGTCCTATGACTGTAAGAAGATTACTTCATAGAATTAACACTCACCACAAAGATCACATACAGCACATAATAAAAGTAAGAAAAAAACTAGGCTTTCCAGTTTCAGAAGTTGAAACAAATATTGCAGAAATCAGAGCATCACGAGCATATTTAACAAGTATAATTGACTCATTAAGCGATGGAAATATGAGTAAAGACATCGAAGAAAAAACAGATTTAGGAAATCTTGCCTCAGTTAGTGCTGGTGAAAATAGGTACACTATCAAAAGAATAGTAGGCCATGTTATGGAAATGACCAATAATAGACTAAATCATATACGAGACTCTATAAATAACAAATAACTACTTATTGGTTAAACTTGATAAAACCTGACTTGCAATGATCTCATATTCAGCGTTAGCTTCTTTATTTTTAACTATTGTTGGGCTATCCATCTGCTGGTAATCATCTCGAAGATTAATACATCCTAAAAATGGAACATCCATCTCTTGCGCCAAACTTTCTCCTCCTCCACTACCAAATTGTCCACCAGAAAAGTTTTCAACTACACCTAATACATCTACATTCATTTTTCTAATCATATTTATAGATCGCTTCGCGTCAAGTTTTGCTAATTCATGAGGGGTAGTAACAACTACAAATCCATCAAGCTGTAAATTCTGCATAACACTTAATGGTGCATCAGAAGTTCCTGGAGGTAAATCTACTACAAGAATATCTAGATCTCCCCATTCAGTTGTTTGTAAAAATTGATTAATTGCATTGTGAATCATTGGTCCGCGCCAAATAATTGCTTCTTCTTCATTCTCTTGAAAAAATCCCATTGATACTACTTTAACCCCGAATGCTTGACCTGGAGTTATAATACCATTTTGATAAATTGCATCTTGATGAACGCCAATAATTTTTGGAACATTAGGGCAATCAACATCAGTGTCCAAAATTCCTACTTGCTTATCTTTATTACCTAATGAAACTGCTAGATTTACAGCTACAGTAGTTTTGCCTACTCCGCCTTTTCCACTGTAAACACCAATTTTAAAACCTATTTTATCTAATTTATCATTAATTGCTTTTTTTTGTTGCCAAGATTTTTTCAAGGCCTCCAATTTAGCATTGTTCGGCTGATTCATTACATTTCCTTGCTTTATTATTTAGCGATCAAATACCTAATACTGCTTTTCCATCTTCAGTAATAAGATCAGGAGACCAGGGTGGATCAAATGTCATTTCAACACTTACATCATTAATTTCTTCAATTTCAGCAATTGCCCATTCTGCTTGTTGGGCAATATATGGCCCCATTCCGCATCCTGGTGCTGTTAATGTCATCAATACATGAATATTATTATCACTTACATCAACATTATAAATTAATCCTAAGTCTACTACATTGACAGGAATTTCAGGATCATAAACTTCTTTTAATTTTTCTAATACTTGAGCTCTAGAAACATCACTCATTATATAACCTCCACATAAACTACAATTTCTTTAATTTTTATTATACATCGAATTGTAAACAACAACTAGAATTATAAAGGCTGCAAATGCTCTTCTGATACAACAACATGGCCAGCCAGGCCTCCAAGAGGCCATTCAAAAACCACCTTCCATTCTTTATTTTTTTTAGGACCGA
>CAYOMB010000081.1:0-6060 GCA_964404955.1 uncultured Dehalococcoidia bacterium | reverse complement strand
ATGGGTAATAATTATTATGCTCAGGTACATCTTTAATATAGTCTTCAGAAGATTTGATATTATAGTTTTGATCAACACTAAATAAATTATCGATAGCTGCTCTTGCAGTATCTAGAGAAGTAAAACATGGTATACGACGTTCGACAGCATTTCTCCTGATTTCAAATCCATCACGTATTACAGATGTTAAACTTGATTCAGTATTTATTACAACATCTACAGTTCCATTCTGTATTACATCAACGACATTAGGATGTCCTTCAGCTATACGTTTGGTAATCATTTTTACATCCAAGCCCAATGCCTCAATCATTGCACCAGTACCTTCAGTTGCATATAAATCACAGCCGAATTCAGCTAGCTTTTTCATTAAATCGATAGCTTCAGGTTTATCTCTATCAGATATACTCACTAGAATTGAATTATTCGGTTGTATTGAATAACCGCCCGCAAGTAAAGCTTTTGATATTGCAGAAGGAATATTGTAATCAATGCCCATCACTTCACCGGTTGACTTCATTTCGGGACCTAAATACGTATCTACACCAGCTAATTTCGACATTGAAAACACAGGTGCTTTGACACCATATAAACCATTATGAGGATACAAACCTGAAGTATATCCCATTTCTGACAACTTTTTCCCCAGCATAATTTTAGTTGCTAAAGAAACCATAGGTATATCAGTTATTTTTGACATAAAAGGAACTGTTCGACTAGATCTTGGATTAGCCTCTATAATGTATACAACAGGTTTTTTATCTGATTTCTGGTCATGTTCAATAACAAACTGTATATTTATCAATCCCTGTGTTTTTAATCCTAATGCTATCTTTATTGTGTACTCAGTAATAATTTTTATAGTATCTGGGTCTAGTGTTATTCCTGGATAAACTGCCATAGAATCACCACTATGGACCCCTGCTCGCTCAATATGTTCCATTATTCCAGGTATTAATACATCTGTACCATCACATATGGCATCAACCTCAACTTCTCTTCCAGAGACATACTTATCAATTAGTACATTATTTGTAGCTCCAACTTTCGTTGCTTCAGTGAGATATCGAATTAATTCTGTTGGTGTTTGTACAACTTCCATTGCACGCCCTCCTAAAACATAGCTTGGACGTACTAAAACTGGATATCCAATATTTTCAGCAATTTTAATTCCGTCTTCAACACTAGAAACTACAGCTCCTGCTGGTTGAGGAATATCTAATGATTGTAGGAAATGTTCGAATTTTTCTCGATCTGCTGCGATGTCTATTGCCTCAGCAGATGAACCTAAAATAGGTAGTTGGTGTCGGCCTAAACTTTGAGATAGATTAATTGCTGTTTGTCCTCCAAATTGAACTACACAAGGGGGAACGCCAGACTTGTCTTTTACTATAGTCTCATTATCAATAATATCTAAAATACTTTCTTCATCAAGAGGTTCAAAATATAAACGACTACTAGTGTCAAAATCTGTTGAAACGGTTTCTGGATTAGAATTGACTATAATGCTAGCAGTGCCTTCTTCTTGCAACGCCCACGCTGCATGGACGCTACAATAATCAAATTCAATTCCTTGTCCTATTCTAATAGGTCCACTTCCAATTACTAATGCCTTTTTACCCTCTAGAGGATCTGCTTCATTTTCTTGTTCATATGTACTATAAAAATAAGGAGTTTCTGCTTCGAATTCTGCAGCACATGTATCTACCATTTTATACACAGGCGTGATACCAGTTTCTTTTCTTTGTTGTCGAATCTGACTTACTAATCGATCTGTTAATGTAGCTATTTGATCATCAGAAAATCCCATTTTTTTAGCTTTTTTTAATAAATCATAATCTAGTGGTTCAGATAATAATCTTCTTTCCATATCAACTATTAATTTACACGAATTTATAAACCAAGGATCAATACCAGTAATTAAACAAAGTTCTTTAACAGAAACATCTTTGCGCAAAGCAGAAAATAGTGCCCACAATCTATTATCGTTAGAATAAAGTGGTAAGTCTTCAACTGAAAAATCTTCCTTTTTCCAATCGGAGCTTTCCCATAAAAGAGAACGCCCACTAATTTCAAGGGAGCGAATAGCTTTTTGTAAGGCTGCAGTAAATGTTCTATCAACTGCCATTACTTCACCAGTTGCTTTCATTTGAATACCCAAATTTCTATCTCCAGTTGGGAACTTATCAAATGGCCACCTAGGAATTTTAACAACACAGTAATCAAGTGCAGGTTCAAATGCAGCAGATGTCTTACCTGTGATCGGGTTGTCAATTTGATCAAGGGTTTTTCCTATAGCTACCTTGGAAGCAACTCTTGCTATAGGGTATCCAGTTGCTTTGCTAGCAAGTGCAGAACTTCTACTAACTCGAGGATTTACTTCGATAACATAATATTCAGATTCATATTTTGACAAGTCAATACCTTCTGGTTGAGTAATAGGATTTGGTCTTAATGCATACTGCACATTACAACCACCTTGTATTCCTAAGCTTTTAATAATATTTTGACTTGCTGTTCGCAACATTTGATATTCTTTGTCAGACAAAGTTTGACTGGGAGCAACAACAATACTATCACCTGTGTGCACACCCATTGGATCCATATTTTCCATTACACAGATGGTTAAACAATTGTCATCTGCATCTCGCATGATTTCATACTCAAGCTCTTTCCATCCCAAAAGATAGCTTTCTATTAGTACCTGACTAACAGGGCTGGCTTTCAATCCATCATTGATTGTTTGATCAAATTCATCCCAATCATATACAACACCGCCACCAGTGCCTCCTAGTGTAAATGCTGGCCTAACTACTAATGGCAAAGCCATACCTTCTACTTTAGATCTAGCTTCTTCAATAGAAGTAATACTGACACTTGGAAGAACAGGTTCTCCAATTTCGATTAAAAGTTCGCGAAATTGATCTCTATCTTCAGCCTTTTTAATTGTTTCAATTGGGGTTCCAAGTAATCTAACACCGTATTTTTCTAATATTCCCAAATCGGATAATTGAACTGCTAAATTTAAACCTGTCTGGCCACCCAATGTGGGTAATAAACCATCTGGACGTTCTTTATCAATAATTTTAGTAATTACTTCAACAGTTAAAGGCTCGATATATATATGATCTGCAATACCTGTATCAGTCATAATTGTAGCAGGATTAGAATTAATTAATATTGTTTCTACTCCCTCTTCTTTTATTGATCTGCATGCCTGTGAACCAGCATAATCAAACTCAGCTGCTTGACCAATAACTATTGGCCCTGAACCAATTATTAATACCTTTTTTATTTCCTTATCTAATTCCATCTATTTCCTTCTATAACTTAATCTTCCAAAATATATTACGTTTACTACTTACATATTTGACTTTATTACATAAAGTGCTACCCATGACCCAATAAGTAACCAAGGTACAACGCTCCACACCCAACGATCAGAAATAAAACCAGGCAACCAAGAACTCGAATCAGGATTAGCACTTAAATTTACTAAATCGAGTTCTAATTCATCATCTCCATCAGCAATTTTTCGCGCAAGATTCGATGATTTCCTTGGACCAGATTTCTGATTTTGTCGTAAAAAAGTTAAATATAAGCTAGACCTCATACCTAATTCTTTTTCTATTTCGTTACGTCGTATTTCAGCTATTTTTTGCCCTGAAAACATTCTTCTTAAAAGCAACCACCAACCTACAGCAAGTAAAGATGCTACTATAGAAATTAATCCTACACTATCAGTTGTTTGAGGCCTTGTGGGGTCCATTACAGTTAATAGGAATACTATACCGACCATAGATAGGCTGACTAAAACTAATCCACTCATCCATACCCTTTGTTGAAGTTGTGACCAATATGCATCGAGCAGTTCATATTCAATCAATAAAACTTGCCAACGTCCCCGAGAAGATTGATTATTCGCATTATTTTTTTCTGCTTCATTAACCATTATGTTACTCCTTTATTTTTTCTATGAACCTATCAAATAAATATGTATTATCTAAAGGTCCTGGAGAGGCTTCAGAATGAAACTGAATACCCATCACCGGTAAATTCTTATGTTCTATTCCTTCAACAGTTCCATCTATAAGGTTAATATGGCTTATTGATAAGTCATTTGGTAAAGTATCTGGATCTATAGCAAATCCGTGATTTTGAGATGTTATAGTAACCTTACCGCTACTTATATCTTTCACAGGATGATTTGCACCATGATGACCAAATTTCAATTTGAAAGTATTTGCACCTAATGCCCTAGCTATTAATTGATTTCCAAGGCATATACCAAAAAGGGGTTTATTATTAATTAATTCTTCCACTGTGTTTGATAATTGATCAAGCATCGAAGGGTCACCTGGACCTGGAGAAATTACTATTCCGTCAGGGTTTTTTTCTAATATTTTTTCTAATGAAGCATTTACTGGAAAAACTTCAACTTTACATCCGCGTATAGATAAACTTTTTAAAATATTAAATTTAACCCCACAGTCAATGACTGCAATCTTCAGATTATCAGTTGAATTTTTATTATCTTCATTCCAATCATATCTAGTATTAGAAGAAACAGATAAAACATGATTTACTTCAAGATAATGAGGTTGATTCAATAATTTCTTTAATTCTTCTTCTGGATTTGGATTATTAGTAATACACCCCATCATAGATCCAGTAGATCTTATTTTTTTTGTCACTGCTCTTGTATCAATATCAAAAATACCAGGTATGTCATTATTTTTTAGATAACTATCCAAATCTAATTCAGAGTCAAAATGACTTGGAAATTCACAATATTCTCTAATTACATAACCTTTTACTTGTATTTGCTTAGATTGAGAATCAGTATTATTAATGCCATAATTTCCGATTAATGGATAGGTAGCCACTACAATCTGTCCGGAATATGATGGGTCAGTCAGTATTTCCTGATATCCTGTCATACTCGTATTAAATACAACTTCTCCATATTTGGTACCTGACAAGCCTAAACTATTGCCTTCAAAAATTGATCCATCTTCTAAAATTAAATACGCTTTCTGCATTCTACCTCACCATTTATCTTATCTAATTGTTATTAAACTCATAAACTACAGATCCTTTGGCCAAAGTCAAAAGAACTCTGCCCTTAAAAGTCATACCTTCTAAAGGAGTAAGCTTACTCTTTGATATAAAATCTTTACCTACAATAGTAGTGTCACTATTTAAATCTAGGAGAACAATATCGGCTAATTCTCCTTTAATAATTCCTTTAGGTTTTTCTATTGAATTTGCTATAACTTTCACTGCACCTAAAGTTAAACGATTAATAATTTCCACAATATCTAATATATTTTTATGATACAAACTTGCCAAAAGAGTAAATGCTGTTTCTAGTCCATTAATCCCATAAGCTGCGTCATCTAGAGTTGTAATTTTATCTTGAAGTGCATGAGGAGCATGATCAGTTGCTATAGCATCAATTATTCCTTCTTTGACACCGGTTAATAAAGACTCTATATCTGTTTTAGTCCTTAACGGAGGATTAACCTTTAAATTCGAGTCATAAGCATCGGTTCCTAGACTTGTAAAAATATCCACATCTCTCTGATGACCTAAAAACCAACTGTCTGTCATAGTTAAATGGTGCGGTGTAACTTCTGCAGTAACATTGACACCAAAATTTTTTGCTTCATTTATTAGTTCGACTGCACGAGCAGTGCTAGCATGAGCTATATGTAAATGTCCCCCGTATTTTTTTGCCAACTCTATGTCTCTTGCAACCATAATATCTTCTGCTTGATTTGGCCATCCTGATAAGCCTAATCTATTAGAAATCTTCCCTTCATTAACTGAAGAATGTTTTGATAATTGGGTGTCTTCACAATGATTAATTACCGGTAGCCCAAGATGTTCACTATATTGCAGTGCTATTTGCATTATCTCGGGGTTATAAATTGGATCACCATCATCACTAAAGCCTACACAACCAGCATTTTTAAGATCCCACATCTCAGAAATTTGTATTCCTTTTCTTCCTTTTGTAACACATCCAATAGGAAGGACTTGTATTAATTCAAACTT
>CAYOMB010000080.1:3327-6075 GCA_964404955.1 uncultured Dehalococcoidia bacterium | reverse complement strand
TTGCTACATTTTTTAAATCAATAAATTTTTGCATAGTTTATTTCTTTGTCTTTTTAAGTTGATTTATTAAATTTAAAATCTTTTCATTATTTAGACGTCCAACTATTTTGTGATCAACACTCCCAACTGGACTTTGTGCACATGCAGCTAAGCAGGTATTAAATTTAAAGTTAATAAAACCATCAGTAGTATCACCTTCAGTATCAAGTTGAAGTTCGTTTAGACAAGTAGTTATAATATCTTGAGCTCCAGTGATATGGCAGGAAGGTCCCCAACAAATTTCAATTGTATGTTCGGTGGGAGGATCAAAACGGAAATTTGGGTAAAAAGAAGCAACACCCCATACATCATTAACAGTTGTTGAATTCAATTCTGAAACTATTTCTAAGGCCTGTTGGGGTATGTATCCAATATCATCCTGCACGGCAAGTAGTGCAGCTAATATTGTCATTCTTCCAGATAAATTATTTTGGATTGCATTATTTATCTGTGTTTCTATATCTGAGTTATTCGTGGTAGGTTCCAAATAATTTCCCGTTCTGTAAAATTTTTCAGTTGCCTATGCGAATTTTATCACAATCTAAATCAGATATACAACAAAAGTAATCAAATAAAAATGAGTGTATTAATTTAATATCAAATCAGGATGATCTATTTCGGGATCTACTATCATAGGTCGATACATTCCACGCTCATCGTGGTTTGTTATAGCACATGTAAGCATGAATTTACCTGTCCATAAATTTAATTCAAATTCAGTAGATTCACCAGGGAGTAAATAATCATTTACTGAAGGAACTGACATATCAAATGTAGTTGGTTCCATTGGGTCTTTTTTATAATTTTGAATGCGTAAATTATGGGAAATTGTACCTGTATTCTTTATAACGAATCTAATTCTTCCCGTTTTTAAATATAAGGGTTCATCATCATTATCATTGCTAATGTCATTAACCTCAACGTCATAACCATTAATTGAACGTGGAATGAGGTCAAACTCATACCTGTTTTCTAAGTCGATTACCACAACAGTATCAGGCATGGGTTTATTCCCTACAGGTTTGTGTAAAGGATTTATCGTTTCGGTAAACGGTCTATCTTCTTCAAACAATGTACAAGAAATTAGAATTAACGGAACTAATAAAAGAAATTTGTTCAATGATATTGTTTATTCAACAACAGTTAGAGTAAATTGCCATTTTTTTTGTGATCCACGAGATTGCTCTCGTCCTTGTTCCACAAAACCAACTTCTTGATCTGAAAATGGTGCGGTTGTTATTGTTTCACCAGGAGGAACAACTTGATTAATACCGTGTCGATAAGCAATGATAAATCGTGGTCTAGTGGTATTATTAGTAACTTTAAGTACATACCCTTGTCCGACTTTAATATCAAAATTTTGCGGAGACAAACCTTCACTTGACATAGTTAGTTCTAATACTTCAGAAGTCTCTGCTGTAAGGGAAGCGTCTTTTCCAAATTGCCCTAACGCAACAGCAGTGCTTCCTGCTTCTTCAGTATCACCACCACCGCAGGCAACAATAAAGATTGTTATTATTATTGTAGATAAAAGAAGTTTAATTTGATTCATGATTACACTTCCTCCTATAGATATTATTTGAAAAGTAGCGTCAGTATAAATAATTTAGTATGGTAATGCAACAACGTTTTATAGTTTTGGATTAAATGAAATGAAAAATATACTAATTTACAAAAAGGGAATCATTTTTTTTGTATTAATTACGGGATCCTTAATTTTTTCTCTTTACCTAATAATGCAAGGAATAAATCAACAAATTTATCTTTCAAATATGAAGTATGAAGAAAAAGTACTTTCTAATTACTACAATAGTCCATGGGGTGGTCTAACAATACCACATAGATTTGGAGCCGGTAAAAGTCGCAATAATCCACCAGACATATTAGAAGCTGGTGGTTATATTCGGAATTTGAAATATAACAGTGATGGATCTGTTGCTTCATTTATGTTACACACTTTACAGAATAAAAAATTTGATTTTCAAATAAGGCCTGAAATTGTCCCCTTATATAAAGATGGGGTCGACTCAGTTGATGAATTTGTAGCATACAGTAACTGCGATTGTTTAATTGCATTGCATTTTACAAAAAGATATGAATCAGAGTATGGATTCATACCCATAGTAATGTTCCCAGTTGTGAATGCAGAATTGGAGTAAAGTATGACATTATTTAATAAAATGTTGCAAAATTTACAAATATATATAAAATGCCTTTAGAAATAGATATTTATATTGCAAGATTAAAAACTTTTGCATACAATCTATCAAGTTAACTTCTAGTTATTAGTTCAAAAATAAACATAATGGATTTATTGAGGGAAACTTATGCAGACCTTTATATTTAGAAGATTATTATTTATGATACCTACACTCATAGGGGCAACACTTTTTGTATTCCTCCTAATGCGAATAGTTCCTGGAGATATAGCATATGCGTTATTAGCTGGTGAAGAAGGAGCTGCTGCTGTAGATCCTGCTTCCTTAGAAAAACTCCGCGAGGAGCTAGGAACTAACGACCCCCTCCCATTACAATATTGGAATTGGATAAAAGGTATACCAATGGGCGATTTGGGAAATTCTATGTGGAACAGACTTCCTGTTGCTGATGAAATAATGATTAGAATGCCAGTTACTGGCCAACTTGCAATTATGTCAGTCATTATTGGTTGCGTGGTAGGAATACCCTTAGGAATTATATCTGCATTAA
>CAYOMB010000080.1:0-3227 GCA_964404955.1 uncultured Dehalococcoidia bacterium | reverse complement strand
TAGCAAACACTGTAGTTATATGGAGACATGTTTTGAAAAATTCAATGATTCCTGTTGTTACTGTTGTTAGTATGTCAGTTGGTGGACTCCTTGGTGGTACTGTGGTCAGCGAAACAGTGTTTTCAATTCCAGGTATTGGGGTTCATTTAATTGAAGCAATCAGAAACAGAGACTACACAACTGTACAGGCTTTAATTCTAGTATTTGCATTTATATTTGTCTTTATCAATCTATTGGTTGATATTATATATGGGTGGCTTGATCCACGTATCAGTAACAATTAACGAGGTTAAATTATGGCTACAGATATTAATGAAATAGATTTTGCGGAAAAAGAAAATCGCCTTTGGTCACTAACCAAACAATTTGGTTCATGGTGTAGAAAACGTACTATTGGAGCTGTGGGTTTATTTATGGTACTGGTTGTTTTAGCTGCAGCAATACTTAATCCAGTAATTAAACGTTACGACCCTAACGAAACCAATGTTCCTGATCGCCTACAAGGACCAAATGCACAACATTTTTTTGGAACAGATGACTTTGGACGAGACTTATGGGCAAGGATAATCGGCGGTGCAGTTATTTCTGCCCAAGTAGGTTTTATCTCTGTAGCTATAGGTAGCGTTATTGGTCTAGTCTTTGGTGTAATTAGTGGCTTTTTTGGAGGTGGTATTGATAATCTAATTCAAAGAATTACTGAAATTATGTTATCTATACCGGGTATTTTATTAGCCCTTGCATTAATGGCTACAGATGTTGGGTCAGGAGGAATAGATACTGTTGTTATGGCATTATCAATTATCTTCATACCGAGAACGGTTCGTGTAATGAGAGGTTCTGTACTCTCTTGTAAAGAAAATGTGTATATTGATGCAGCACGTGCTATCGGATGCAAGCCATCTAGAATAATGTGGCGACATATAACACCAAATGTCATGGCTCCATATCTTGTTTTAGCAAGTAGTTTATTAGGTACTGCTATACTAACTGAAGCTTCATTAAGCTTTCTAGGTTTAGGCGTACCACCACCCCATCCATCCTGGGGAAGATTATTATCAGGATCTGTTATGTTATATGCTATATCAGCACCATGGATGGTTATAGTTCCTGGAGTTGCTATTACATGGTTAGTTCTTGGCTTTAATGTATTTGGTGATGCGTTACGAGACACATTCGATCCTAAATTACGTGGTCGTTAGACTCAATCAAGTAAATTTCTTAAAAGGGAGCTATAAGCTCCCTTTTATTTTTCCATAATATCTTCAGCAACTTTTTTTCCTAAACCAATACTATAATTAGTCCCCCTGTCTTGAGGGTATACTTGGCTCATAGCAGCGAGCCATAATCCTTCTATTGGAGATTTAGTATTAGGAATTTTGTCAGAATAGTTCAAAGTAACTACTGGTTGAGCTGCTCGTTCTTTATGAATATAAGTTTTGTTAATCCAAGATTTTGTAAATTGAGGGTTAATTTTTTTTAAATGAGGTATGTAAGAATTTAAAATAGTCTCATCATCCATTTGCCATCGTGGGTCATTTTGTGTGACATAATCAGCTGTATACAAAATATGATTACCATTATATGAATTGGAATCAAAGAGATTTGTGTGTTCAAGTGCAAGTAAAAAAGGTATATCTGGGTCTGATATGTTCATCCAATAGGAATTACTCAACGGTTTATTCAGAAACCAGACCGCTGCAATAGCACCTTCGTATTGGATATCAGTCAGTCGCTTCGTATAATCATCAGGAAGCTCTTGGATTAAATTGGGAAGATAGAAAGTAGGTATGGTAGAAAGGATTATATCAAAAGTCTCCGTTTTATGATTACCCTCATTATCAATACTATCCAATCCCGTAATTCGATTATTATCAACATGAATTTTAGTAACTCTTGTTTTTAAATGGATTTTGGAATTATGACTTGTTATAAATGTAGCTAATGCATCTGTTAATATATGCCAGCTTCCATCTATGTATCCAAGTTTTTCTTGAAAATTACGGTCTCTAGAAGCAACTCGTGTTGCGAATTTACTCCATAACCATGACATACTAACATCTTCATAATAATCACTAAATTTTCCTTTTAATAAGGGTTCCCAAATGATTTTGTAATTCTGAGAACCTGCGTATTTTTTCATGTATTCAGCAGCAGTCACCTTTTCATATTTTTTCCAATTTTTCACACGTTGCAAATAGAGAGCTAGCAATCCCATTCTGATACGATTGATAAAATTTACAGGTGTGAATTTTAATAGATCTATGGGACCTGTAAAGGGATATATTTTACCTTTATAAAAATATGATGTTGATGAATTCTTCCATATAATGCGATCTTGTAAATTAAATTCTTTAAGAAGATCTATTAGATAGTTATCTGATAAAAATAGATGGTGGTAAAATTTTTCAACTTCCGTATCACCTATATTGAACGTTGAAGCTAATCCTCCTAAAAACGGTGCGGCTTCGTAAACATCCACACTGTATCCGCTTTTAATAAATGAATGAGCTGCGCTGAGACCAGAATAGCCTCCACCAATAATTGCTATGCGGTTATTTTTTGTATTATTCATTATTCTTTAGTTTAGAGGAATTTCGCATAACTTCAAAGAAGGATTCGTCACCTGTAAATAAAAAGATTAAGCCAACAAGAGTAACTGGGATTAATAGAAGTGCGTGAAGTAATATTATAAAAGCACCTGCATAGGCAGCATCAATACCGAACATTATTAATATTAAAGAACCAGATAGTTCAAAAGGACCAATACCACCTTGTGTTAATGGAACACTTGTAGCGAGATTGGCAACTGATATAGATAAACAAAGAATAAAAAATAAAATCATAGGTTCGTATTTAAAGTTTTCAATTCCCAAACTAATGACTAATATATAGGCTAAAAGGAATTCAAATATCCATATAGCAAAAGAAATAAAGAATATATATGAAAGTTTTTTAAAGCTCGCTAAAACTTCTAGGCCTTTTAAAAAGTAGTTATATATATTTAATATTTTATCTAAATTAGTTTGTGATAATCTGGCAAATATACTTTTAATAATTATCTCAATTATTTTTGGGTCCTTAGTTAACCAAATTAAAATGAAAAATATTAATAATATAGTTACAGATCCTACTACCAAAGTTGATATGATTATGTTTTCTATAGTAAATAGTTTATTAAATTCAATAATGTCTATTAATATAAAACCTATTAAAGTGAATGCAACGCA
>CAYOMB010000079.1:0-6198 GCA_964404955.1 uncultured Dehalococcoidia bacterium | reverse complement strand
CTCGATATATTAAATAACATCGATAATACTATTTTGAATGGGTTTTTTATAGAGGCCTTTTTGAAGGAATCCCATTTTTTCTTGGATATCTGTTTTCAGTGCTACTCAACTTTTGTATTTTTATTACTACCTTATCGTTATCCAAAAAAGACGAATTAATTTTATGTATATAAAGAGAAGACCCTCCTAGTAAATGACTTATTTGGTTGAGATTTTCATGATTACGGATTAAATCTTCTTTACTGTAATCCAATAATATTCCATTTAATTTTATTAGAGGTATTCCATATTCGAGCAGGGTGGAAATTTTACTTACAGCTCTTGCTGTAACTAAATCAAAAGACTCTCTATATAATGCATTTTGTCCTATTTCTTCAATTCGTTCTGAAATAATTTCAACATTTGTTAATTGTAATTCTGTAGTTATATGTTGAAGAAATGTACATTTCTTATTTGAGCTTTCCACTAGGGTTAATTGGGTATCAGGGTAAAGTATTTTTATTGGTATTCCAGGAAATCCAGCACCAGTTCCTATATCACATATACTAAAATTAGGAGATATTATGGTATTGGAAAAAGGTATAGCAGAAATCGAATCAAGGAAATGAAGGGTATATATGTCTTTCATTGTATTAATAGCAGTAAGATTGAACTTAGAATTCCAATTGATTAATTCTTCTGCAAAATACTCGAATTGAGCTGCCTGTTTATCTGTCATAGATAGACTTAATTCTAATAAACCTTCTTCTAAAATCTTGCTATTATTGTTCTTCATGGGTATATGTAACCTTGAGCGACTATTTGTTGTCAACAAGGTTTGTATTTGATTGACACTCCTATTGTAGGTAATTAGAATATCATTTACACTTATTCTATATATGAACTATATAAAATTTTGTGATGAATATAAATCCAAGGAGATTGTGAAATGGATTTCGAATTTTCTACAGAATATGAAGATTTTAGAAAAGAATTACGTTCATTTGCAGAAAATGATATGCCCGAAGGATTTGATCCCGATGAAGCAGATAAAGACGAGATTCAAGGAATTCGACAAAAAATTGCTCAAAAGGGTTGGTTAACCTTACCGTGGCCTGAAGAATACGGTGGAATGGGTGCTCCTCATTTAAAGCAAATGGTTTTTAATGAAGAAACAGCATATAGAAGAATTCCCGCAAATGACAATGCTATTTCAATGCTCGGACCTATATTGATGCTAGAAGGTACAGATGAGCAAAAGCAAAAGTTTTTACCACCTATAGCCAAAGCGGAAGTGCGCTGGGCACAGGGCTACAGTGAACCACAATCAGGTTCAGACTTAGCTTCTTTACAGACCAGAGCTGTTGAAGATGGTGACGATTTTGTTATCAACGGTACAAAAATATGGACATCAGGTGCGCATGAAGCTGATTGGTTATTTATGTTAGCTAGAACTGATCCGGACGCTCCTAAGCATAGAGGTATTAGTTTTTTACTTGTTGATATGAAGGCACCAGGTGTTGAGGTTCGACCTATCATTGATATGGCAGGAAGACATAATTTCAATCAACTATTTTTTGACAATGTGAGGGTACCAAAACAAAACTTAGTAGGCGAATACAATAGAGGTTGGTATGTTGGAGCAAGATTATTAGATTTTGAAAGATCTGGAGTTAATAGGTCTGCATCGGCTAGAAGAACCTTGGAAGAAATTACAGATTTTGCAAAAAATAACACATTAAATGGCAAAGCTATGTCATCAATTTCCCGAGTTAAAAACAATCTTGCTAATATGGCAATTGAAGTTGAAGTAAGCAGAATGATTTCATATAGGATTGGGTATTTACAAAGCAAAGGCGAAGTGTTTAATAAAGAAGCATCTATGGGGAAAATGTTTGGTACTGAAATGGTACAGAGAATTTATTCTGCAGGAATGGATATGTTGGGACTATATGGTACTTTGCAACAGGGTAGTAAATGGGCTCCACTCAATGGGAGAATACAAAAAGGATATTTAGCATCCTATAGTGCAACTATTGCTGCTGGAACATCAGAAATACAGAGAAATGTTGTAGCTACAAGAGGTTTAGGATTACCTCGGGCTTAAATAGTAATTTATATCTGGAGTAAATAATGGATTTTAAATTTAGTACAGAAGAAGAAACTTTTCAAAACGATGTTAATGGTTTCTTGAAACAAGAACTTCCAAGTGATTGGACAGGAGAAACTGCCTATGCATCGAGTGATGATGGTTGGGATTTTAATCTTAAGATGAAAAAAAAGCTGGCTGAAAAAGGTTGGCTAACTTTAGGATGGCCCAAAGAATATGGAGGAATGGAAGCTTCCATTATGAGCCAAGTCCTTTTTAACGAACAAATGGCATATAACCGCGCTCCAGGGATAGATATCTGGGGGATTAAAATGTTGGCTCCGACACTGATGGTTCATGGTACTGAGGAGCAGAAACAAAGATTTTTACCACCTGTGGCTAATGGAGAGGTTCAATGGTGCCAGGGATATAGTGAACCTGGATCAGGGTCTGATTTGGCTTCATTACAAACACGGGCTGAGGTAGATGGTGACGAATATGTTGTCAACGGGACAAAAATATGGACATCTAATGGGCATAGAGCTGATTGGATAATATTGCTAGCACGAACAGATACTGATGCTCCAAAACACCGTGGAATAACAATGTTACTTGTTGATATGAAGACACCAGGTATAAGTGTAAATCCAATAGTAAATATGGCAGGTATGCATGAATTTAATCAGGTATTCTTTGATAATGTCAGGGTACCTAAAAGAAATTTAGTTGGAGAAGAAAATAGAGGTTGGTATGTAGGCGCAACGTTATTAGATTTCGAGAGATCTGGGGTTCAGTATTCTGCTGAAGCAAGAAGAACAATTGATGATCTAGTTGGCTTTGTTAAAGATAATCCTTCTTCTAATTTTGATTTATCAGGTCGGGAACATTTAAGAAACCGTTTGGCTGATATGGCGATTGAAACTGAAGTCAGTCGAATGATTTCATATAATATTGGATTTATGCAAAGCCAAGGTTTTGTACCAAATAAAGAAGCATCAATTTGTAAGTCTTTTAGTACAGAAATGGAACAAAGAGTTGCTGAAACAGGAATGCACATACTTGGTTTGTATGGGCAGCTTACTAGTGATTCAAAATGGGCTCCTTTACGGGGTAGAATTGAAAGAACCTTTCTTAGACACCACTCAGCTACTTTAGCTTCGGGAACATCAGAAATACAGAGAAATATAATTGCGACACGTGGCTTAGGTCTTCCACGTGCTTAAGGTATTCATAATTTAAGGAGAAAATCATGGATTTGGGATTTGATGAAGTTCAGATGTTACTTAAAAATACTGCTCGTGAGGTATTGGAGCAAGAGTGCCCTATTACTTTAGTACGTGCAATGGAAGAAGATGAAAGAGGATTTACTCCTGAATTATGGCAAAAGATGGCTGAATTGGGATGGTTAGGTTTTTCCATACCTGAACAATATGGCGGACAAGGTTTGTCATTTTTTGATTTAGCCATATTGCTTGAAGAGACTGGTCGATTTTTGGTACCTGGTCCATTTTTTTCAACAGTAGTTTTAAGTTCGTCAATTGTAACTGAATATGGAACGGAGTCTCAAAAATCTGAAATACTACCTAAAATAGCTAATGGAGATTTGATTTCAACTGTAGCGATAACCGAGCCTTCTGCAACATATGAATCAAATGGTATACAACTAACTGCAACTAAAGATGGATCAAATTATGTGTTAAATGGGACTAAACTTTTTGTAAATGATGCCCAAATAGCTGACATAATTTTAGTGGTTGCCAAAACTGATGATAAAGGCGACGAATCTAATGGTTTTACAGTTTTTATTGTAGATAAAAATACTTCAGGGATGACAGTAACTCCATTAGATACTATAGCATCAGATAAACAGGCAGAAATAGTTTTTGAGTCTGTATCAATCTCAGAAGAAAATGTTTTAGGTGAAGTTGGAAAGGGTTGGGATATAGCAAAACGTGTTATAGATTTAGGTTCATCAGCCAAGTGTATAGAAATGCTAGGTGGTGCTGACCGAGTTTTAGAAATGACGGTAGAATATGTCAAAGATAGGACACAATTTGGACGTCCTATTGGTAGCTTTCAAGCTATTCAGCATCATTGTGCTAACATGGCAACAGATGTTGAGGGATGTAGATATGTAGCTTATCATGCTGTTTGGAGAATATCTGAAGGCTTGGAAGCACAAAAAGAAATTTCAATAGCAAAGGCTTGGGTTAGTGATGCATATAGAAGAGTATGTGCAATAGGTCACCAGTCTCACGGTGCTATAGGATTTACTAAAGAATATGATTTACAGTTATATACGAGAAGAGCAAAGGCTCAGGAACTTGCTTTTGGTGATTCATCATATCATCGAGAAATTGTAGCTCAACAGTTAGGAATATAATATTTAGGGGAGAATATTCTTATGGCAGAAAGTATATTTCAAAAAATTGCTCGCGGCGAAACTGACACAGAGATATTGTTTCAGGATGATAGATGTTTTGTTATTAGAGATTTAAATCCAGTTGCACCTGTACACCTATTAATAATTCCTTTTTGGAAATGCACTTCTCTTGCATATATTGGACCTGGTCAAGAACCCCTTATAGGGCATTTACTTGCTGTTGCAGAGGAAATGGCAAGGCGTGAAGGTGTTGCTTTAAGCGGTTATAGACTTGTTGTTAATCAAGGACCTGATTCAGGTCAAGAAATTGATCATCTACATGTACATTTAATTGGTGGTACTAAGTTATCTAATATTGGTTAATAACTTATGGCAATTATCAAAGATCAATTGATTGAACATATAGAGAATAAACTTCCTGATTCTCTAAAGTTGCATATATATCGTTCGTGTGAAGTTGGTCGTAAGTTGTGTGGAATTCATAGTGTTGATACAGAAAAAGTAGAAATTGCACTACTTGGACATGATCTATATAGAGCATATTCTGACAATGAGATTTTAAATGTTGCAGAGGAAAAAGAAATTGAAATTTCAAATGTTGAAAAAGCCTCTCCATTACTATTACATGGACTTTTAGCATCAATAACAATGCAGGAGCAATATAAAGTTTCTGATAAACAAATCATAGAGTCAATTAAGTATCATACGAGTGGTATGGAAGAGATGGATGAAGTATTTATGACAGTATTTTTAGCTGATAAATTGGATCCAAAGAAAATTGAAAAAAATACACAATTAGAACCAATAAACCAAACTGCTCAATACAGTTTGTCAGATGCTACACTTATGTACCTAAATATGAAAATTTCTTCTATAATCGATAGTGGTCATTTGGTGCATCCAGATTCCTTAGATGCTCGCAATTCACTTTTATTGAAAACAAGAATATAATATCAGAATGTTTTTTGGAGGATATTAAATTGCCGATATATGTATATAAATGTGATAAATGTTCTAATCAATTTGAATTAAAGCAAGGTTTTGATGCAGAAAGTACTCAGCCTTGTCCTGATTGTTCTGGCGGTATTGGTAAGCGTCAATTTTATTCTCCTGCAGTGATATACAAAGGCTCTGGTTGGTATACAACTGATTATGCTCGAAAGAGTGTAAATCCAGCAGGTCCTGTAGATACTAAAAATGATGATACATCTAAATCAACAGATTCTGAAAACACAAAAGAAACTGTTACAAAATCTAATACAGAAACTGATACAAAATCATCGTAATTTGTTATGAAGTTAGTTGTACAACGTGTAACACGAGCATCAGTAGCTATAAATAACAAGGTTCACAATTCTATAAATTCCGGTTTGCTTGTTTTGTGTGGTATCGAAACAAATGATGGAGAGGAAGATATAGATTACTTGGTAAATAAACTAACTAATCTTAGAATTTTTTCTGACGATGATAATGATTTTAATAATTCAATTCTTGATATAAGTGGAGAAATTTTGCTAATCAGTCAATTTACTTTACTAGCTAATACAAGAAAAGGACGAAGACCTTCTTGGGATTTAGCAGCAAATTCTGATATAGCTAAACCAATTTATAATTTGCTTTTGGATAAATTACAAAATCAATCCCTGATAGTAAAAGATGGCGTATTTGGGAGTGATATGCAAATAGAACTTGTTAATGATGGGCCAGTTACAATAATTATAGATAGTAAAGACAGGTTAGCTCCAAG
>CAYOMB010000078.1:0-6268 GCA_964404955.1 uncultured Dehalococcoidia bacterium | reverse complement strand
ACACCACCAGAAAGGGCACAAATAACTGTATCTGTTCCAACTATATTCTTAATCTCATTTACAGATTTAGTAATAAAATTTTCTGGAGTCCAATCACCTACACATCCACAAATCTTATAAACAAAATTTTTTAGGATTTGCATACCATTATTTGTATGGGAAACTTCAGGATGAAATTGTAGACCAAATATATTATCTTTGCCGATTACAGCATAAGGAGTATTTACTGTACTTGCTATGCATTCAAAACCGGTTGGTAAACTGTCAATTTTATCTCCATGACTCATCCATACGTCATTATTATCGTCAATGGAATCTAATAAAGAGCTAGTCAAGGAATTTTGTGTTAATTTTGCGTGGCCGTATTCACGTTTCACAGAAGCTGAAACCTTTCCACTCAACTGATGTGTAATTAACTGCATTCCATAACAAATACCTAATATTGGTAAATTGGATTCAAAAACCCATTCTGGCGCGAGAGGGGCATTAGTATCATAGACACTATAAGGACCACCTGAAAGTATTATTCCTTTTGGATTCAAATCTCTCACAGAATCAAAATCTGAAGAATGAGATATTAAAATACTATAGACGTTAATTTCACGGAGTCTTCTGGCGATTAGATGGCTAAATTGAGATCCAAAATCAACAATTATGATAGATTCTTCATTGTGGATTTCAGATTTAAGGTTCATGTTTGCTTAATAGTTTCCAAAGTGGTTACAAATACTGTAATTGTTTTCGAGATTAGCATTTATGCTATACTCAGTCAAGCACTAAATTTATATTAATTCTTTATATGAAAACAGGATATTTAGATGGAAGATGAAATTGAACAAGCAGTTAATGTAATAGAATCTGGTGGTATTGTTTGCTTACCCACTGACACTCAGTTTGGCTTATCTGTAGATTTTACAAATGACTTAGCATTACAAAAATTAATAAATTTGAAATCTCGATCAGAAAATGCAGGAATTCCACTTTTATTAGCTGATGTTGATCAGTTAGAATTAGTTACAGATACACCGCCAGATGACATTATAAATTTGTGCGAGCACTTTTGGCCGGGAGCTTTAACAATAATAATGCCAAAGAATGATTTAATATCTGAATTTGTTTCTGGCGGTCATTCTGGAGTAGCGCTAAGAATTCCTAATCATGATGTACCTCGCCGTATAGCTGCTCGACTTGGGAGACCTATTACGGGTACAAGTGCCAATTTTTCAGGAAAGGAACCTGTTAGTAACTATAATGAAGCACATAAGAATTTTGACGGACTGGTAGATTTTATATTTCCTTCGGCAGAAAATATCACTCAAGGTAAACCTTCCACAATAGTGGAATTCACCAACAACAAATTAAATTTACTACGACAGGGTGCAATACCATTTGCAACTATTGAAAAAGTATATAATAAATCTTATTAGACTAGTGAAGAGAAAATATGATTACTGATAATATATACAGACATAATCTATCAATTACAAAATCTATGCAGAATATTTTTTCTGAAAGAGAAGCATCTATATATCGAATAATGGAGTATCAGGTAGGATTAAGAGACGAACTAGGAGAAATTACACTTGATACACAAAATAATCACATATGGAAATTAGGTATTTTATCTTTATTGATTTCAGAAGCAGTTAATAATTCTGAAGAATATGATATTTCTAACTCGGTTTCATTAGAGTTGTTAAAACAGTTTACAGAAGTTCATATAGATATAGCCGAAGGTGTCCAGTTTCGAAATAACCGATCTACTTTGTGGGCATTACATGGTCCCGCACAAGCTATCAATGTTGGAGATGGTTTACATGCCATGGCAAGGCTTGCACTTGTGAATTCTACAAAGTCATCTTCTAAAGAAAGTCTTTATGAACGATTGAAATTTTTAGAAAATTCCAGCTTGCTTTTGTGCGAAGGTATTCACGAAGACTTAGCCTCACTAGAACGAATAGATTTTTTCGTAAATGATTATTTCAATATGGTGGGAAAGAAAATTGCTTCTTTGTTTGAATGTGCGTTTCAATTAGCATTAACCGGTACAGGTATTTTAGAAAAAAATAGTTCTTTAATTAATTCATTAGCTCAAAATATTGCATATGCTAGTCAGATCCAATCTGATATCAATTCAATATGGCCTACGTCTAATACAGTAGATCAAAATAGCTTGGATTTATTAAATAAGAAAAAAACTTTTCCTATTGTATTGGCATTTTCTGAATCAAGCGTAAGTCAAAAGCGCGAATTAGCAAATCTATTTTATCAACGCGTTGTTACTGAAGAAGAAGCACAAAAAATTACTGATTTATTATCCTCATTAGATATTCAAAACAAATCTCAAAAATACATTAATGAATATTTCGATCTAATTATTGATGAATTTTCGCAACTTGATTTAAGTTTAAGTGTTGAAAGTGATTTACTAGCTTTTATAAAATATATATGTCTTGATCAGCAATAGAAAGTTGTTACGAGGAATAGCTAATGAAACGTACTATTAGAGATGCCGATTGTTATGAAAAAACTGTCTTAGTGAGAGTTGACTTTAATGTTCCACTAGACCCCTTTACTGGTCAGATATCAGACGATACACGTATTTTTGCCTCACTTCCTACAATTCGTTATTTACAACAAAACAATTGCAAAATAATCCTTTGTTCGCATTTTGATAGACCAAAAGGAAAAATTGTTAAAGATATGCGTATGTCCCCAGTAGCAAAACGATTAAATGCATTATTAGGACAAGAAACAATATATGTTCGCGAAACAATTGGAGACATGGTTCGTGAGGCTGCTAATGAGATGTCTCCCAGAGATGTCATGGTTTTAGAAAATGTCCGATTCCATGGAGCGGAAGAAGCAAATGAAATAGCTTTTTGTAGAGCTCTTGCATCATTAGCTGATATTTATGTTAATGATGCATTTAGTACTTCACACCGAGATCATGCCTCAATAAGTGGAATAGCTGACTTTCTTCCTAGTTATGCAGGATTTCAAATGGAAAAAGAATTACGAAACTTAAGTGCAGCTTTAGATGATCCTGCGAGACCTATGGCTGCAATTATGGGCGGAGCAAAAATTGTTGATAAAATAAATTTATTACAAAATATGTTTGAGAAATTAGACTTACTTGTAGTAGGTGGCGGTATGTCAATGATATTCTTTTCGGCTTTAGGATATTCTGTCGGAGAGGGTGCAATAGATGAGGACAGCGTAAATGTTGCTAAGTCTATTTTGCAATTAGCAAAAGAAAGTAATACTGAAGTAGTATTGCCTAATGATGTAGTTGTTGCAGATACTTTTAGTGTTGAGAGTAATTATAGAATAATGCCCTTAACCGAATTAAAAGATAAAGGTTTTGTAATGGATATTGGGCCTGAAACCTTAAAGCTATTTGTTTCTAAGTTAAATGATTGTAAAACAATAGTTTGGAATGGACCTATGGGTGTTTTTGAATTTGAACAATTTTCCAATGGTACAAGAGGCCTCGCAGAAGCTATTGCAAATATAAAAAATGTTACAAGTATAGTTGGTGGAGGTTCTACTGCAGAAGCAATTAATAAATTGGGGTTGGTAAATGCAGTGACCCATATTTCTACAGGTGGCGGTGCTTCCCTGGAATTTCTAGAAGGTAAAGATCTCATTGGAGTATCTAAGATACCAGAAATAGATATATTAGATTTATAGATTATTCGTGTTAGGAGATAATTTTGCCTTTAGCAATTGTGAGACATGGTCAAAGTAAATGGAATCTTGAAAATCGGTTCACAGGTTGGATTGATATTGATCTAAGTGATGAAGGTGTATCTGAAGCTAAGTTAGCTGCAACTGAATTATTGGCAAGTGGTATACAGTTTGATGTTGCTTATACTTCAGTATTAAAAAGAGCTATAAGGACATTATGGGTTATTATGGATGATATGGACTTAATGTGGATACCCGTTAACAGATCCTGGAGATTAAACGAACGTCATTATGGGAATTTAATTGGTTTAAATAAAGTTGAAACAGCTGAGAAATACGGCATAGAACAAGTTCAGATGTGGCGTAGAAGTTATACCGTTAGACCTGATGAATTATTGCCTGATGATCCACGAAGTTTCGAATCTGATAGGCGGTATAAAGGATTAAATATACCACGTACGGAGTCATTGAAAGATACCTTAGAAAGAGTTATTCCTGTCTGGCAAGAATCAATAAAGAAAGATTTAGAAACAGGAAAAAATGTTTTGTTGGTAGCTCATGGGAATAGTTGTAGAGCTTTGGTTAAATTTCTAGATAATATGTCAGATGATGAAATTAATGAGTTTAATATACCAACTGGAATACCACTGATTTATGAATTTGATAATGATTTAAGACCAATTAATCATTACTATCTTGGTGATCCTGAAGACATTGCAAATAGGACTAATGCTGTCGCTAATCAGGCAAAGAAAAAGAATTAAATACCAGAAGGAGGTTCTGGTTTGTCTTATTTAATTGTTGCTAATTGGAAAATGAATAAAACTAATCAGGAATCTCTCGAATTAATTACTGAGATTAATAATGGTATTCACCAAGCTTCAAATGTTAAGGTTGTTATTTGTCCACCATTTACTTCTATAGTTTCAGCCGCAGAAGTATTACAGAATTCTCCTATTAGTCTTGGTTCTCAAAATTTGTCTCACGAGCTTCCTGGTGCTTATACTGGTGAAATTTCTGCAGAAATGATAGCACCTCATTGCGAGTATGTTATTCTTGGGCACTCAGAAAGAAGAATGATGTATGGAGAGACAAGTAGCATTGTTAATATGAAAATTTTAAAAGCTTTAGACAGTAAATTAATTCCAATTATATGTATTGGTGAAAATATTGATCAACGAAATGAAGGGAAATTAGATTTAATATTGAAGGAAATGCTGGAATCATCACTGATGGGTATAAATAAATACGATAATTTCGTTATAGCATATGAACCTTTGTGGGCTATTGGCACTGGAATCTCGGCTTCTCCAGATCAGGCAAATGATGTTTGTAATAAAATTAAAAAATTATTAATGGATTACTTTGGCAAATCTAGCGAAGATATCACCACTCCAATTCTTTATGGTGGTAGCGTAAGTGAAGAAAATATTAAAGATTTTCTAGAGCAGGATTGTATTGATGGAGCGCTAATTGGGTCAGCAAGTTTAAATTCGGAACAATTTCTTTCTATTATTCAAACAATTGATACTTTGTAGCTTTTAGGTTGTATATGGAATCGAATGGTGGAATATTACCTAAGTTAATTGCTATTGTTGGACCAACTGGAGTTGGGAAAACCGATCTAAGTGAACAGATTGTACGTTATATAGATAGCGAAATAGTTAGTATTGATAGTAGGCAGATTTACCGAAAAATGGATATAGGTACTGCAAAACCAAATCTAAATCTATTAAAAACTGTACCACATCACCTTATAAACATTATTGATCCCAATGATGATTTTAGTATCACAGATTTTCTTCAATCAGCAAAAACATCTATTGCAGATATTATTTCAAGAGGGAAAACACCTTTACTTGTGGGAGGAACCGGTCAATATTTTTGGAGTTTAATTGAAAACTGGACCATACCGTCTGTACCACCTAATCCAGAACTTCGAAAAAAATTTGAACAAATTGCGAATGAATATGGAGCAGAACATCTTTTCGAGGAACTTAAATCTATAGACGTTGAAGCAACTAAAATTATTGATTCGAGAAATATTAGGCGAGTAATACGAGCTTTAGAAGTAGGGATTACCGGCAATAAAAAATGGTCAGAATTGCGTAGTAAAGATCCCGCTCTATATGATCCTTTTATTATTGGTTTAACAAAAGATCGTACAATTTTGTATAAAGATGTAGATACCAGAATAGATCAAATGTTAAATCAGGGCTGGATTGAAGAAGTCAGGTTTTTAAAAAATAGTAATATTGATTTAACTTATCCTTCTATGAGTAGTCTAGGTTACGATGAAATATACAATTACCTTAATGACGAAGTTTCTATTGAAGATGCAACTGACAAAATCAAAATTAATACTCACCGATTTATCAGAAGCCAATATAACTGGTTTCGTATTTCTGATACTAGAATTCATTGGTTTGATATAACTGAATCCATGTATAGTTACCAAAAACAAATTAAGAGTTTATTAGAAGCTTTTAAATTACATAATTAAACAGAAAAATAGTTGCAAAATAAATACAATTATATGATGATTTTTATTTATTTTTCTTTTGATGGTATAATGCCT
>CAYOMB010000077.1:3723-6312 GCA_964404955.1 uncultured Dehalococcoidia bacterium | reverse complement strand
CCTTGACTCCCATAACCAATTATTGCAACAGTTTTATCTGCAATATAAGAACTATCCGCATCTTTGTCGTAATATACAGTCGCCGCCATTTAATACACCTCTAATTCTATTTTTATAAATTTTGATCATAATCTTTTGGACGATTATTAACTCTTGCCGCCCCAGTAACATTAGTATCGCCTTGAGCAGTTATAACATTACCTCTAGACATTGCTACAGCCCCGGTACGCATAACTTCTCTGATTCCAAATGGTTGTAATAAAATAATAAATCTATCTATTTTTGACTGATCTCCAGTAATTTCAATTACAACTGTTTCTCCTCCAACATCTACAATTTTCGACCTGAATATATCGCTTATTTGTATAATCTCAGACCTATTCTGATTTGTGGCTGAAACCTTCACAAGAGCCATTTCTCGAACAATTGAATTATCTCCATCTAAATCTGTAACCCTAACGACATCAACAAGTTTATATAGTTGTTTAGTAACCTGTTCAACAGTTGCATCATCTCCTTGAACAACAAATGTCATGCGTGCTAATTCTTCAGATTCACTTTGGCCTACAGATAAGCTAGAAATATTGAACCCTCTACGTCTAAACATACCAGATATTCGATTTAGAACACCAGGTTGATGCAAAACTAATGCAACTAAAGTATGCTCACCTATCGCCACGTTGGTTCCTCCGTAGGTTCTTCTACGATTTCTTGAACGCTCTCTCCTGGTGGAATCATAGGATATACATTTTCTTCATGATCTACCATAAAGTCTATTAATACAGGTCCATCGTGTTCCATAGCATCAGTTATTGCATTATCTACTTCAGACTTTTCAGTCACTCTAAAAGAATGTATACCATACGCCTCTGCCAATTTAACGAAATCAGGATTACCTGAATACTGTGTAGCTGTAAAAGTATCTTCGTAAAATAAATGCTGCCATTGTCTAACCATCCCTAGAAAATGATTGTTCATAATTGCAAATTTAATAGGTAATTTATTTTCGACAATAGTTGCAAGATCACTTAGTGTCATTTGAAAACCACCATCGCCACAAATAGACCATACTGTTGAATCAGGTCTACCAACCTGTGCACCCATAGCAGCAGGAACTTCAAATCCCATTGTGCCGAGTCCACCTGATGTTACCCATGAATTTGGTTCAGAGAAAGTGTAGTACTGAGCTGTCCACATTTGATGTTGGCCGACCCCAGTTACAACTACTGCACCACCCTGTGTTATATCTGAAATTTTCTTAATTATATATTGTTGAGTTAATTTATCTTTATCCCTCAACCTAAGAGAAGGATGATTAATCCTCATTTCTTCAATATGCTGAACCCAGTCTTCATGATTGTTTTGTTTTACTTGAGGATTAAGAGTCTGTAAGACACTTTTAACATCCCCAACTAATGGGACTTGTGTCCTGACATTTTGTCCAATAACCGAAGGATCAATATCTATATGTATAATCTTGGCATTAGGTGCAAAAGAACTGAGTTTACCTGTAACACGATCATCAAATCTAGCACCCAAACTGATAATTAAGTCGGCTTGATCTAAAGCCATACTAGCGTAAGCAACACCATGCATTCCTGGCATACCTAAACTAAGTACGTGTGTTTCAGGAAATGAACTTATACCAAGCAATGTAGTTATAACAGGTATTTGAGCCCTTTCTGCTAAATCTTTGACTTCATCAAAAGCACGAGATAGAACAGCACCATGTCCTGATAGAATAACTGGCTTTTTGGCAGAATTAATCAGAGATACTGCTTTTTTTATTTGACCCAAGTTGCCTTCAAGGGTGGGACTATATCCTGGAATTTCTACAGTTTCAGGGTATACAAATTCTGCTTCTTCAGTGAATAAGTCTTTTGGTATATCTACCAAAACTGGTCCAGGACGGCCAGACTTTGCGAGATAGAAAGCCTCTTTTATAACTCGTGGTATGTCATTTATATCCATAACTAAATAATTATGTTTAGTAACAGGTAGAGTTACACCTGTAATATCACATTCTTGAAAAGCATCTTTACCTATAGCTCCCCTAGAAACTTGACCAGTAATTGCTACTACGGCAGTAGAATCCATGTGAGCAGTAGCCAATCCTGTAACTAAATTAGTTGCTCCAGGTCCAGAAGTAGCCATTGCTACTCCTACCTTACCTGTAACTCTGTAATATCCATCTGCAGCCATTGCTGCACCTTGTTCGTGACGAACAAGGATATGTTTTAATTGAGGATACTCATGAAAAGTTTGATATAAGGGTAAAATAGCCCCTCCAGGTATGCCAAACATAGTATCAACACCCTCGCGAATTAGACTCTCACATACCATCTGAGCGCCCGTAAGCTTCATAATACCTCCATAAAAATATCTTTAAAATAAAAAATCCCGTCCCCAGTAAGGGACGAGACAAATATTCCCGCGTTACCACCCTATTTCCTATTCCAACGAAATAGACTCTTTGTAAGCAAATTTCAAGAGCTCACCTCCAACTCTAATTCCAATTGTTTCAAGTTGGCTGCTCAAGGACGAGTTCAGGGTTAATTGCTACTGACTTTCAGCTACCGTCAGCTCTCT
>CAYOMB010000077.1:0-3623 GCA_964404955.1 uncultured Dehalococcoidia bacterium | reverse complement strand
TAATTCTCCATTGTGGAGATTTAGAAACATTAGGAATTTTGGACCATTTGGAAACAATTGCTCCTGTAAAAGCTGTTAGAGGTTACGGAGATCCACATGAATTAGGAGATAGACTAGCTGAACAAACTAGAGTAATAAAAATCGATGATATACGCATAGGAATGATACATGATATCAATTGGCCAGGACCGTCCGTGGTTTTTTCAGACACTCTTGAATTCAATAAAGTTTCTTCTATCGACTCTTTACTTGAACAAAAATTTGGTGAGACTGTAGATGTTATCTGCTTTAGCGATACTCACGAAGAGTTTATTGGATGGTACCAAGGTAAATTATTTGTAAACCCAGGTAGTACAGCTCATCCTGGCATTCGGCACAAAAAACATGATCTCGGAACTTTAGCAATACTCGATATAAGAAAAAATGTAGTGTCTGCTGAAATAGTTTATCTCAAATATATAAATCAGTACAAAAAAGTATAAATGCCCCCAGCGGGATTCGAACCCGCGATCTCAGCCTTGAAAGGGCTGTGTCCTGGGCCTCTAGACGATAGGGGCATGACGTATATCTTACAGCCTTAAAAAAAGGTGTGCAAATTTTAGGGAAATATTGCTATATTTTGAAGACCAGTATCTTCAGGTAAATCAAACATAAGATTCATATTTTGAATAGCTTGACCCGCAGCACCTTTAACTAAATTATCTATAACGCTTACTACCACTACCCTACCTGTATATTTATCAAAAGTCGGATAAATTATACAATCATTATTTCCAAGTGTTTGCTTGGTTTGGGGTGATCTTTTAGCCACTTTAACAAATTTAGAATTTTGATAAAATTCTTGATAAATTTCAGAGATCATATTTGGATCATTCTCAAGAGATTCTAAAAGCCCCGATTTTGGGTTTAGATAAGCAGTACTCAGAATACCTCTTGTCATAGGAATTAAGTGGGGCACAAAGGTTATCCTAGAAGATTGATTAAGATTATTTCTTTGATAAAATCCATTTACTTCTTGTACTATTTCAGGTAAATGACGGTGACCATCTAAACCATAAGCATTTACACTTTCATTAACTTCCGAGAAATGTGTACCTAAACTTAAAGTTCTACCTGCTCCGGAAACTCCTGATTTACTATCGATAATTATATCTGTGTCTACTAGGTCGCCAAAAACTAAAGGAGCGAGTCCTAGTAATGCACTTGTGGGATAACACCCTGGATTAGCTATAAGATCTGCAGTTCTTATATCAGAATTGTTAATCTCTGTTAAACCATAAACTGAATTACTTAATGATTCGGGAGATGGATGATTTTGACCATACCATTCTTTGTATGTTTCTGAATTTTTTAATCGAAAATCTGCACTGAAATCTATTACTTTAATCCCTTGATTAATTAATGGCATACAAGCTTCTGCACTTGCCACTTGTGGCAAAGCAGAAAAGACTATATCAACTGTGCCAGACAATTCATCTTCTAGTGTCATATCCAGATAATCCAACTGAGGAAAGACATCTGATATATGTGAACCAGCCAGAGATCTACCTGTAATAGAAACTATTTCAGCTTCAGGATGATTAGCAAGTAATCTTGCTAATTCAACCCCACCATATCCTGTGATATTTAATATTCCGATTTTCATTTCACTTAACTCGAATTCAAATAAAAAAAGATTATACCTTAGCAGATAATTTAACACAATGAAGGTGTTATAATAAAAATAGTTTAACACATAGTAGAATTGATAAGGGAGTTAGTATTGAAAAATTACTGGTTAATAAAATCAGAACCAAACACATATTCATTAGAAGATTTGGAGAATGAGGTTAATCAAACTACACACTGGGACGGGGTAAGAAATTATCAAGCGCGAAATAATATGCAAAAAATGCAAATAGGTGATGATCTATTATTCTATTATTCCAATTCAAAACCAAGAATAATAGTAGCGATAGTAACAGTCACGAAAGAGGCATACCCTGACCATACAGCATGGGATCAAAGTGATATACATTTTGATGAAAAAAGCACCCCAGATAATCCTCGTTGGTTTATGGTTGATGTTCAAATTAAAGAAAAGTTTGATAACCCTATACATGTTGATGAACTTAAACAAATTCCTGAATTAGAAAACATGGTGCTTTTCAAAAATCAAAGATTATCAGTACAACCAGTAACAAAAGAAGAATGGGATATTATAATTAGTTTAAAGTCCTAATTAATTGTAAGAATATATTATGAATAAAAAAGACAGAGTGATTTTCATTTCTAAGTATCTTGAAGAATTATATCCAAACACGACTGTACCATTATATCATTCAAATAAATATGAACTCCTTATTGCAGTGTTATTAAGTGCTCAATGTACAGATGCCAGAGTAAATAAAGTAACTCCAATACTTTTTTCGAAAGCGAACAAACCGGATACAATGATAACTATAACTATCGATGATATTTATAATATTATACGACCTTGTGGATTAGCACCCAAAAAATCTAAAGCCATATGGGATCTTTCTCACATCTTAGTTGAAAAATATAATAGTAACGTTCCAGAAAGTTTTGAAGACCTAGAATCACTCCCAGGAGTTGGACATAAAACAGCAAGCGTGGTTATGTCTCAGGGTTTTGGCCATCCAGCATTTCCAGTTGACACCCATATACACAGACTTGCCCAAAGATGGGGGTTAACAGATGGTAAAAATGTTGTACAAACCGAAAGAGACCTTAAACGCCTTTTTCCAAAAGATTCTTGGAATAAATTACATTTACAAATTATTTACTATGGACGTGAATACTGCACTGCTCGTGGATGTAAAGGTAACAAGTGTGTAGTTTGTACAACTTGTTACCCTAATAGACAATCTTCTCTAAATTAAAATAATATGTTGTTCAATTAATAGAATTGCTGTATATAAACTTGCAACAATGCTTTTTAACTGTTTAGTATATATATTGTCGGTAAAATAAACTTGAAAATTAACCACCCAATAATTTGATAAAAAAATAATGTCACTTGAAGAAACGATATCAAAACTTAATACTTTAAAAGACACTTTGGAAGAATTTGATGAAAATGATTTATCTGAACTTTCAGGAATTAGTCCATCGGAAATTGATAAGTTTACAGAGTGGTGGGCTTCTTTGAATGAGTTGCGAAAATTAAACTTAATTCAAAAAATTAATCAAATTGCCGAAGAAAATTTTGAATTAGAGTTTACTGAAATATTATATTTCACCTTGAGAGATACAAACCCTGATATACGTATAGAATCTCTGAATGGTTTATGGGAATGTGAGGACTACCGTATTGGAGATATTGCATCAGAAATATTACTAGAAGATAGTGAAGAATCAGTGAAGATTGAAGCATGTAAATTACTAAGAAAATTTTGTTATCTTATAAAAAATGGCAAAATATCTGGGCGTATTTCAGAAAAAATAATTCATTCTTTAAATTTAATTCTTTCAAATACTAGCATGGATTCTGAATTATGGAGAAGAACCTTAGAATCCACAGCAAGCTTTGATACTGAATCAATAAATCAACATATAAATAATGCCTATCATTCAAAAGATCGATTGCTCATATCAAGTGCAATATTTGCAATGGGTGAAAC
>CAYOMB010000076.1:2372-6328 GCA_964404955.1 uncultured Dehalococcoidia bacterium | reverse complement strand
AAAAAATTAAACAACAGTTTCCTATATTACAATAGTTGAGCTTACTTTTCCATTTCGTGGAGTAATTTACACATCTAGATATTTATATTATTACATTTTTCACATGTAGATTCAGGTATTAACCCGTATTTCATTAAGTGTGCAAAAACATAACAACCAGCACAAAAACCTAGTATTGATTCTAGCGCCGCAAAGATACCTATAACTGAAATTAATAGATATGCAATATTTGTTGATCGAAAAACAAATTCAGCAATAATGGCGAATAGGGTAAATAAAAAACCAATAAGTTGTGCAAATCTTTTTGGTGGGCCAGCAACAGGCTTACTGGGGTTCCCAAAAGCAGGAATGATTATTTTTGTTGCCATTAATCCCATAGGGCTTAATGTAGGACCAGTTAAAACTCGTGCCGAAAACCCATAAAATAAGACCCATAGAAGTATAGTTTGGTTTGTTAGGAAGATCATTAATATTAATAGTAAAACCATTGCTGCTACAAGGCGTGCAGCATATTCATTTACCGGATGTGGAAAACTGAATAGATCGCTCATTAATTAACTCAAACACTAATTTAACTAGGTTATAAACTATAGATTAGCAAATTTTTGTTGTCAATTATATTTAAATAAGGCTTAATTTATTAATAGGCCAATATAGTATCCATGCTTTTCCTAGAATATTTTCATATGGAACTAGCCATCCATTTCTAGAGTCATTGCTTTCAGCTCTATTATCTCCAAGTACGAAAAAAGTATTATTTTCAACTGTTATAGGGCCTATTGGTTGGCCAGAGTAACTATTTGTTAAATAGGGCTCTAATAATTTTTCATTGTTCAAATAAACGATTCCATTATCTATTTCTATAATATCACCAGGTAATCCTATAACGCGTTTAACGAACATTTTACTCGGATCTGGGGGGTACTCAAATATTATAATATCTCCTCTATTTGGAGTACCAAATGGGGATGAATACCCATTAGAACGAAAAAAAGGCACAAATCTAGATAAATTTTCAAGATCAATTCGATGATACATTAATTGATTTACAAAAATTCGTTCAGATTGGATTAGAGTCGGTTCCATACTAGGCCCTTCGACTTCAAAATTTTTAACCAGAATTTGTAGTAATCCAAGTAAAATTAGTGCGTAGAGAATTGTTTTAATTAATTCTTTGAAGTTTTTTATAGCTACCAATTGATTTATGATTTTTTTGATTAATTAAATAATGTTTATGTTAATCAAAAATTAATTCAATAGCAATTGGACAATGATCCGAACCAAAAACATTATTCATTATTTCAGCACTGATTAAATTAGGTTTCAATTGTTCATCTATAAAAAAATAATCTATTCTCCAACCAATATTTCTATCTCGAGCTCTCGTTTTAGTGTCCCAAAAGGTATAGTTGCCAGATTCTTGATTGAATTCTCTATAACAATCTATAAATCCTGATTCTATAAGTTGATCAATCCATTCACGTTCGATTGGCAAAAATCCAGAATTATTGATATTTTCTTTAGGTCTAGCTAAATCGATTTCGTGATGAGCTGTATTAAAATCACCGCAAATTACAATTTTTTCTCCATTTTCTTTTTTCTTCAAAATCTTTTTTAGAAATTCATCGTAAAAATCTAATTTATATTTTAAGCGTTCTTCTTTTGATTGTCCGTTAGGGAAGTAGACATTGTATAGAGTGAAATTCTGAAATTTCATCATAAGAGTTCTACCTTCGTGGTCGAATTCTTCAGTACCCATTCCATTTTCATAGTTGTGTGGTTTAGATTTTGAATGGATACTAACACCACTATATCCAGGTTTTTCAGCACTATTCCAGTATGAAGTGTAACCAGAAATATCAGTTATTGATTCAGGTAATTGATGGATTTGAGCTTTGATTTCTTGTGTGCAAAAAATATCAGGCTGTTCTTTGTTAATCCATTCAACTATACCTTTTTTTATACTAGCTCTAATCCCATTTACATTCCAACTGTATAATTTCATTTTTTCCATAAATTAATTTCCTAAACTTGAGCCAGTAATTAGGTTTTGTGCTAATTTTATCGCCTCTACCATACTGGTATTATCAGCAACTCCTTGCCATGCAATGTCAAATGCAGTTCCATGGTCCACAGAGGTTCTAATTAAAGGAAGACCCAAATTAACAGTTATGCTTTCTTCAAAACCATAAACTTTTACTGGGATATGACCTTGATCGTGATACATGCAAATAACTGCATCAAATTTATTATCTATTGCTTGATTGAAAATAATATCAGCTGGTATAGGGCCTTCTACATTGATGTTATCTTCCTTTGCTAGTTTTATTGCTGGACTAATTTCCTCATTTTCTTCTTTCCCTAATAATCCGCCGTCAGATCCATGAGGATTTAATGCGGCAACCCCAATTCTTGGGTTTGCAAATCCCCAGTTGATAAAATTAGTGTTTGTTAATTTAATCATATTGTAAATATTTTCTTTTGTTACAAAATCGCAGGCAATTTGTACAGGCTTGTGTGTTGTTAGATGAACGACTCTTAAATTTTTACTAATTAACATAGTTGCAACTTCGGGACTCTCTGTAATAGATTGTAGTAATTCCATATGCCCGATTTGTACATATCCAGCAAGTGCAGCTGCTTCTTTGTTTACTGGGGCAGTTGCCATTCCTTGAATTTTATTTTCAAGACATAAGTGGGCCGCTATTTCTACCCACTCCATACATGCTTTTCCTGCTTCTTTTGATAAAATACCAGGATTAATAAATTTGGTATCAATATTCTCAGTGTCAAGAATTTGAATCTTCTCATGTTCGTTTGTATCAAATTCATCAAAATCACTAATTTTCTTAATTGGCATATTGATTGAGAGTTTTTGATTTACTGTTGTCAAAGCATAATAACTACCAATAATAACAAATTGATTTAAGGTTTTTTTATAAGACGATTTTAAAGCCTTTAGTATAATTTCTGGTCCGATACCACAGGGATCCCCCATGGTAATTCCTACAACATTATTAGTTGACACTGCCCACCTATAAAAATTAGCTAGAAAAAAGTGTTGAGTTAGCCCAATTTTGTTCAAATGCATTAGGAAGCCTTTGGGGTTGCTTCCATCTCTCCATTTCAACTAATGAGCCATTTCTTTCACGTAAAAATATATTACGATCTGTGTCAATTAGATAAATATTTCCAAGTTTTTTGAATGTTGTATTATTTTGCATACAAAATTGAAAATGAACTAAATTTCTAATCAATCCTTCGATTGTAATATTTTGCTCCTGAAATAAAACAGCTATAGTATTTGTGTTTACAGAAGGCATCTTATCGATAATTTTTTCAACATCAGATGAAACAATATATCTATTTGTAATGTGTGCCTGAAGAAATAAGTCTCCTGTAAGGTTTTCTAGAGGTAGAACATCTGGATTATTAATTCGAACTTGTGGGAGATTTATATCAACTATCCATCTCATACTTTGCTCATTCAATGCTATACCCCTTTCAATGCTTACGTTTAATTAAATTATTTTATCCTCCACATTGTGTCCAAGCACAGTAGTGGCACATCACACATCCTTCCTGAAAAGTAACTGGAGAACTACATTCTGGGCAAGAAAACCCAACTGCTTCAACTGCTATTGGAGTTGGGCTGGTAGGGGATTCTGCATTAGCTATAGCTTTTAAAGGTAGTCCTAATTGTTCGACTGCTGTCTCTAAGTTTGATTCTGGTATATTAGGCATATCAGAGGTGTATTTCCTTAATACATGGGCCAATGCATCAGGAACTGAACGAACTAATACGCCTTGATCCCATACGGGGTTACATGTTATACCTTGCAACTCATCTATAACAGATTCCATTGCAATTCCTGATCGTAGGGCTAATGAAGCTAAACGGCTAACAGCTTCTAAGTTTGCAGAATCTATACTTCCTGCTTTTCCTAATGTTGCAA
>CAYOMB010000076.1:0-2272 GCA_964404955.1 uncultured Dehalococcoidia bacterium | reverse complement strand
CTAACAGCTTCTAAGTTTGCAGAATCTATACTTCCTGCTTTTCCTAATGTTGCAAATACTTCAAATGGTAGACCTTCTTCATCAAAGTTAAGTGTTATATAGGTATTTCCGCTACCTGTATGTATTCTTTCTGTTATTCCTCGCATAGTTTGAGGTCGCTGTTTAGGAGTTAATCCTCCAGAAGCAGTTTGTAGAGTTGTTTCTTCGTTAGCAGATTTATCTTTTTGTACTTCTAAAACTTGCATAGATTTAGAACCATCTCTGTAAATTGTAATACCCTTACATTTGTTCCAATATGCCAACCAATAGGCTCTTTCAACATCTTCTTCAGTAGCTGTATTTGCCATATTAATAGTTTTGCTTACTGCTAAATCAGTATGTTTTTGGAAAGCTGCTTGCATTCTTACATGAGTATCGACAGGTATTTCATTTGCAACTTTAAAAACTTTTTTTACATCGTCTGGAATTCCATCTATATCTTGGCATGAACCAGTTTTAGCTACTTCACTCATAAGGTCTTCAGAATAGAATCCTCTCTCTTTAGCTACTCGTTCAAAATCCACATTTACTTCTGTAAGAGTTCTTCCATCTAGTACGTTTTTTACATAGGCTAGTGCAAATATTGGCTCAATACCACTACTTGCTCCAGCAATAGCACTAATTGTACCTGTTGGAGCTATACAAGTTCGAGTTGCATTTCTAATAGGGTTAGGATCCATTTCAGTCACTTGCCATCCTGGATATGCTCCTCTGTCTTTAGCAAGGTTGATTGAAACATCTCTGGCAGCATCATTAATACATTGCATGACATCTGAACCCAGCGTAAATGCTTCTTCAGAATCATAATCTATTCCTAATCTTATTAAACAATCATGCCACCCCATTACTCCTAGGCCAGTTTTTCTGGTTAGGTCGACTGCTTCTTTTACTTTGGTAGTAGGGAATTCATTGATTGTGACAACATCATCTAGAAATCTAGCAGCTGTTCGTGAAACAGATTCAAGTTCTTGAAAATCAAAAGAGGTATTACCATCTTTATCTGTTTTTATAAATTTACCTAAATCAATAGATCCAAGGTTACATGCTTCATTTGCAAGCAATGGAACTTCTCCACAAGGGTTGGTACTATCGAGATTACCAATGTGAGGTGTAGGATTTGTTCGATTTGCTTCATCAATGAAATATAAACCTGGGTCACCTGTTTTCCATGCTGAGGAAATTATATCTTGCCAAAGTTCTCTGGCCTTAACTGTTTCTATGATAGTGCCAGCATCTTTTGCCTCACTATCTTGTGGGACAGTAAGATTCCAGTCTTCATCATTTTCTACTGCTTTCATAAAATCATCAGTTATTGCAATAGATATGTTGAAGTTCTGAGCTGTTTCATCGTCATCTTTCATATGGATGAAATCTTTTATTTCAGGGTGGGATATTCCTAAAATACCCATATTAGCACCATGCCGTTTACCACCTTGAGTAATCATATCTGATAAGGAGCTTAGCATTTTTAACACAGCGATTGATCCACATGCTTTACCCTGTGTAGTTTTTATTGGATTTCCTCTTGGTCGTAACTTACTGAAAGAATAACCAAGTCCTCCACCATATTTTTGTATCATTGCAGAAGATGTTGCTGCTTCCATAATACTTTGCATAGTATCTTCAACTGGCAAAACAAAGCATGCAGACAGAGTGCCTTGGCCTGTTCCTGCATTGAAAAGTGTTGGAGAATTAGGAATAAATACTGTTTTTGCCATTAAATTATAGAATTCATTTTCCCAAAATTGTTTTTCATCCCCTGTTTCTTCTGCTGAAGCAACCGCACTCGCCACACGTTCAAACATTCCTTTTGGCGTTTCGTCTCCTATTAGGTATCGCACTTTTAGTATAGTATGTGCATTATCTGAAAGTTGAGGGTCAATTTTAGATGTTGTCATTATTAATTTTACTCCTTATATAGGTTAATGTTCGGTTAAAATAAAACTATAGATATAATTCTAAAAAAGGATTCATATAAGAAAATATATCTGAATTTTGTAATTATTGTCAGGCTTTTTTATTGTATTTTTCTCTACCTTTCTTTTAATAGTATTCAATCTATATTACTTATTATCTTTATTTCTAAATTCAAAGAGCGTTGGTTGTGAACTATCTTCTGATTCCTCTTCGATATTATCTGTGATCGCAGATTCTAGTTCTTCCTTAAAGGTTTCTAGGTCAGGGAAATCTTTATAAACACTTGCGTACCTTATGTATGCTACTCGGTCTATTT
>CAYOMB010000075.1:0-6357 GCA_964404955.1 uncultured Dehalococcoidia bacterium | reverse complement strand
ATGCGTATATAAAATTTACACCAGAAAGGGCTCTATCTGACGCCCACAAAGCAGAAGATATAATCAAAGAAAATAAGTCAATTACGCCTATGACTGGTATACCATATGGCCTAAAAGATATTATTGATGTAAAAGGTATTGAGAATACAGCACATTCGAAAATCTTATTAGAAAATATATCCCAAAAAAATGCATCTGTAACTGATAAATTAATATCTTCTGGCGGTATTTTAATGGGGAAATTAGCCTTACATGAATTTGCTATAGGAGGACCAGCATTTGACCTTCCTTTTCCACCTGCTAGAAACCCCTGGAATATTAATCATCATCCGGGTGGGTCTTCGAGTGGATCCGGATCCGCAGTAGCAAGTGGAATGTTACCAGCAGCTTTAGGTACCGATACAGGAGGCTCTGTTAGAAATCCAGCTACCTCATGTGGAATTGTAGGGATGAAAGCAACGTATGGTAGGGTTAGTAAATCTGGCGTAATACCATTAAGTTTCTCACTTGACCATGTTGGTCCAATGACAAGAACAGTAGAAGATAATGCACTGCTGTTAAATGCTATTGCGGGATATGATAAAAACGATCCAAGTACGGAACAAAACCAAAAGCTTCCAGACTTTACAGAATTTCTTCAAAAAGGTGTTAGTGGGTTAAGAATAGGTCTAATTCGTCATTTTTATACTAAAGATTTACATGCTGAAGATGAAATGTGTAAAGCTATTGATAATGCTGCAGAAACATTCAGAAAACTCGGTGCTACAGTTGAAGAAATTAATGTTTCTCCGTTAAGCCATTTTTCCTCTTGTAATTCAATAATCATGTATAGTGAAGCACTGTCCATTCATAATAAGTGGTATAAAGAACGACCTAGTGCCTATAGCAGGGCAACCAGAACAAGGTTAATGCCAGGGTTATTCATTAATGGTGAAGATTATGTAAATGCTTTGCGAACACGAACAAAACTTGCGCAAGAAATAAATAACCAATTTGCTAATTTTGATTTAATTATGACCGCTTCAAGTATGGAAGAAGCTTGTCGAATCGATGAACCAGAAACAGTAGCAAGAACTTACCCAAGGCAGGCTAGGACAGTATTTAATATAAGTGGACACCCTGCATGTTCAGTACCAACTGGATTATCAACAAATGGATTACCTCTGGGGTTTCAAATTGCTGGACCTTATTTCGATGAGTCTACTGTTTATCAAGCCGCATGGTCGTACGAACAAGAAAATCCATTTCACAAATTGCATCCTGAAATTAAGTAATATTCCTACTCTCGAGCCAATGTTTTTTTTGTGCCATTCGGGCTTCTTCATTTGTTGGTTGATAATTGGAAAGAAATTCTTGTTTAAATGCATTAAATGTATTATTTAAAATGGATTTACGTATATTCCCCATAAGATTTTTTAAAAAAAACAAATTATGTATAGTCGCTAGTCGGTAACCAAGTATTTCTGATACTTTGAATAATTGATGGATATATCCAGTCGAATAATTTTGACAACACTCACAAAGACAATTATCGTCCAAAGGTCTATCTAGTACTTTATTTATAGATTTTTTTATATTTTTTCGACCTGCGTTTGTAAAAATTGCACCGTTTCTAGCAAGTCTTGTAGGCAACACACAATCAAACATATCAACACCTAAACTGACACATGTAACTAAATCTTCTGGTGAACCAACGCCCATTAAGTATCTTGGTTTATCAAAAGGAAGATTTTGATTACATTCATCAACAATTTTATACATTGTTGCTTTATCTTCTCCTACAGCTAATCCTCCAATAGAATAACCCGGCAAATCTAATTCTGACTCAAAAAAACAAGATTCCTTTCTTAAATCAGAATAAACACCACCCTGTACAATACCGAATAATGCACTGCTAGAACTATCATGAGAATTTACAGACCGTACCAACCAATCATGAGTTCTCTGCATTGAGTTTTTAACAGCCAATTCATTATCGGCAGAGTAGATACAATGATCTAATGGCATAACGATATTTGAACCTATTATTCTTTGTATATCCATTACTGATTCAGGCGAAAAAAAATGAGATGATCCATCAATATGAGATTTAAATATAACCCCATCCTCACTAATCTTCGTATTATGATTTAGACTAAATACTTGATATCCTCCACTATCAGTCAGGATAGATTTTGGCCAATTCATAAAATTATGCAATCCTTTAAATTCTAACAGAACATCAGTGCCTGGGGTTAAATACAAATGATAAGTATTACTCAAAATGATATCAAAATTAAGTTCAATCAAATCTTGGGAAGACAAAGTGCGTACAGCTGATTTAGTAGCTACAGGCATAAATACTGGAGTTGAGATTTCATTTCCATCGACAGATAAGGTACCAGCCCTAGCACCTTCATAATTATTATGAATATTAAATGAAAATGACATAGTATAGATCTAGCTTATTACATGTCTCGATTCAAAGTTTTTGATCATTGATTCCTCAGCCAAAGTCAGAGCTATATCATCTAAACCTTCAAGCAAACATTGTTTTTTAAATGCATCAATCGAAAATTCTATGGTTAATTCTTCAGAGTCTGTTATTACACCTGATTCAAGATCAACAGTTAAAGAATAATCTGGGTTTTTGGAAGATTTTTGAATAATCTTATCTATAATCTTTTGATCTAAAACTATAGGTAGCATCCCATTTTGAAAACAGTTATTTCTAAAAATATCAGCAAAACTTGGGGCTAAAATAGTTCTAAACCCATAATCATTCAATGCCCAAGGAGCGTGCTCACGTGATGATCCACTGCCAAAATTAGCACCAGCAACTAAAATAGTAGCCCCACTGTAACGAGTATCATTTAATATAAAGTCAGGATTAGGACTACCATCAGGTAATTTTCTCCATGCATCAAATAAATATTGACCAAAACCTGTTCTTTCCACTCTTTTTAAATACTTAGCAGGTATAATTTGATCGGTATCTACATTAGCTCGATTTAGAGGAAGAACCTTACCATTTGTTTTATTATATTTTTCCATAAGAAGTTCCTTAATATTTTTATCTAAACGACCAGTCTCTAATATCGACAAAAGTGCCTTGTATAGCCGCAGCAGCAGCCATCTGAGGACTAACTAAATGTGTAAGTCCACCTGGTCCTTGTCTACCTTCAAAATTTCTATTAGAAGTAGAAGCACATCTTTCTCCAGGTGATAAAATATCAGGGTTCATACCTAAACACATAGAGCATCCAGCATCTCTCCATTCAAATCCTGATTCTTTAAAAACTCTATCCAATCCTTCTTTTTCTGCTTTTTCTTTAACTTTAAATGAACCAGGAACAACAATAGCATTAATAGTTTCACTTACTTTATACCCTTTGACAACTTCAGCTGCCGCACGTAAATCTTCAATTCGCGAATTAGTACAGGAACCAATAAATACTCGATCCAATGATATATCCTTTATTGGAGTTCCAGGATCTAACTGCATATAATCTAAGGCTTTACGCCCTGCTAATTGTTGGCTTTCTAATTCAAATGAGTCAGGATTAGGTACAGAATCAGTAATCTTTGCAACCATACCCGGATTAGTACCCCAAGTAACAAAAGGTGCTAAATCTTCAGCATTAATTATTACTACTTTGTCATATTCAGCATCAGGATCACTTTTATATTGATCCCATTTTTCAACAGCTTTGTCGAAATTTCTTCCTTTGGGACAATGAGGTCGTCCTTTTAAATATTCATATGTAATTTCATCCGGAGCAATCATTCCAGCTCTTCCACCAGCCTCAATTGACATATTACAAACAGTCATTCTACCTTCCATGGACAATGACCGGATTGCTTCACCTGTATACTCGATAACATGTCCAACTGCGCCATCAACACCTATTTGCCCAATTACTCCTAGGATAATATCCTTAGCAGTAACGCCAAAAGGTAATTGGCCATCCACTCTAACTTCCATTGTCTTAGGTTTACTTTGACGTAGACATTGCGTAGCAAGCACATGTTCAACCTCGGAAGTACCAATACCAAATGCAAGTGCGCCAAAAGCCCCATGCGTTGATGTATGGCTATCTCCACATACGATTGTTTTACCTGGTTGTGTGTAACCTTGCTCAGGACCAATTACGTGAACGATACCTTGGCCTGCACTATTCATTCCATAATAAGTAATACCAAATTCTTTGACATTTCGATCAAGATATTCTATTTGTGTTCTTGAGATTTGATCAGCAATAGGTAAGTGCCGATCTTTAGTAGGTACATTGTGATCAACAGTTGCAATTGTAAGTTCGGGTTTTCTAACTTTCCTATTACTGTCTCTAAGTCCATCAAATGCTTGAGGCGATGTTACTTCATGAATTAAATGTAAATCTATATATATCAATGATGGTTTATCAATATCTTGAACAACAACATGCTCACTCCAAATTTTATCAAATAAAGTTTTCCCCATGATTTCCTCTCTTGAATTTTTGATAATACAAAGAATTCTTTTTAATTAAGTGAACCAATACTTAATAGTCGATTAAGGGCATTCATATAAGCTTTAGCTGATGCAACAATAATATCAGTATCAGCCCCTCTACCCACATATTCAGAGTCTTGACTAACTATTCTAATAACTACTTCTCCAACAGCATCAATTCCTTCTGTAACTGATTTAACACTAAATTCAGTCAGCTCATTTTCAACATTAATCACTCTATTTATAGCTTGATAAACAGCATCAACAGGACCTGTGCCAGTTGCTGCATCAGTCTTGATACTTCCATCAGGACCTGTAACAGTAATTGTCGCCGTAGGAATACCTTGATCACCACATGTGACCTGAATTTGGTCTAAAGTAAAAGTTTCATCAAAACTTCTTCTTTGATCTTTCATCAGTGCTTCTAAATCTCTATCAGTTACCTCTCGTTTTTTATCAGCTAAAACTTTAAATTCTTCAAAAAGTCTATTTAGTTCTGCATCGGAAGGTTCATATCCTAATTCATTCAACCTAGATTTTAAACCATGTCTACCACTGAGTTTTCCTAAAACCAGTTCACTACTTGGCCATCCAACCATTTGTGGATCCATAATTTCATAGGTAGTTCTATCTTTCAACAATCCATCTTGATGAATTCCTGATGCATGACGGAAAGCATTACCACCAGTTACAGCTTTATTAGGCTGAATTGCAAATCCGGTTATATCACTAACTAATCTACTAGATCTATATATTTGAGTTGGATCAATATCTAAATCAACTTGATAATAATCCTTACGTGTATGAAGAGCCATAATTACTTCTTCAAGAGCAGCATTCCCTGCTCTTTCGCCAATACCATTAATACACCCTTCAACTTGGCGGGCTCCTACTTTGACGGCTGCTAAACTATTGGCTACTGCCATACCTAGATCGTTATGGCAATGAACACTGATAGTAGCTTTGTCTATATTAGGAACTTTTTCTTGAATATCTACAAGTAGCTTAGCAAATTCTCTAGGATCAGCATATCCAACAGTATCAGGAATATTTAATGTTGTTGCACCTGCATTAATACATGCCTCAAGCATAGTGAACAAGTACTCTGGATCAGTTCTAGTAGCATCCATAGGAGAAAATTCCACATCTTCACAGTAACTCTTAGCTCGAGCTACATTATCTACTGCCATTGATAAAACTTCTTCACGATTCTTTTTTAGTTGGTGAGCTATATGGATGTCTGAGCTTGATAAAAAGATATGAATCCTTGGGCGCGATGCGCCTTTAATTGCCTCCCAGGTTCTATCAACAGCCTTATTATTTGCATGAGATAAAGCAGCTATAATGGGTCGTCTTATCTCATCAGCAATTTTTTTCACTGCAGCAAAATCACCAGGAGAACTCATAGGAAATCCTGCTTCAATAATATCAACACCTAGTCGATCGAGTTGTTGAGCAACTTCATATTTTTCATCAATTGTCATAGCTGCACCAGCCGCTTGCTCACCATCACGAAGAGTTGTATCTAGTATTAACACTTTGTCTGTCATAATATCTCCCCTAACCTAGCTTGCTTAATTAACTTAAACAGTATCTTTTAACCAAGGCATCATACCTCTTAGATCCTTACCGATGGATTCAATAGGATGGCTTGCATTTTCTTTTCTTGTTCGATGAAAAGTTGGTCTACCTTCATCATTTTCAGTAATCCATTCTCTAGCAAAGGTTCCATTCTGTATTTCTTCCATAATTTTTTTCATATTTTCTTTAACAGATTCATCAACAACCCGAGGCCCCCTTGTAAGACCACCATATTCAGCGGTATCACTAACTGAATACCACATATATTCCATTCCGCCTTCATAAAGAAGGTCGACAATTAATTT
>CAYOMB010000074.1:0-6514 GCA_964404955.1 uncultured Dehalococcoidia bacterium | reverse complement strand
AAGATATTGATAGCGATGTGATTTATTCTGTAGCTTTGTGGGTTATCATTGGTGGAATATTAGGCGCTAGGCTAGTTCATGTTATTGACAGGTGGGACTATTATCAAGATAACTTGGGATATATATATCAAGTATGGCGTGGTGGAATTGCTCTCTATGGAGCATTAATTTTTGGTACATTATCAGGACTTCTAAATATATTCATACGAAAATATCTTGGCTTAGTTTATGCAGGTCAAAAACAAATCTGGTTCAAGAACCTTGTCGGCGAAAAAATAGCTAAAGGTTATCTACAAGGTAATATGTATGCAAAATTCAAAGATTTATCTATAGGCAAGCTTTTAGATTTAGTAGCTCCTGCAATGGCTATTGGACAAACTTTTGGTCGTTTAGGCGATGTAATAAATGGTGAGCATATAAGTAGAAAAACTGATCTTGTGTGGGGTACTATATATTCACATCCTGATAGCGGTTCTTTTACATTTCACGGTCTTAATCCAAGCCATCCAGTAATTATATACGAAATGATACTAACCACGTTTGCTTTTATTATTCTTTGGAACCTTCGTGGTCGTTTAGGTCCTCCCGGAATGATTTTTATTTCCTACGCGATAATATACTCAATAGGTCGTTTTTTCATACAGTTTATGAGACTTGATTCTGTATGGTTTGCTGGTTTACAGGAAGCACATTTGATTTCGTTATTAGTATTGACAATATGTGTTCCGATATTAGCTTTGAGAGCAAGTTGGACTAGTAGAACTAACTGATAACACTATGTCGAATATCTTGAATGTTGAGATTCATTCCTACATTCATGTTACTTCCACGTAAGGAAAACGAATATACAATATCTACTTTATCTCCTACTTCATATGGAACCATCATATTATTTGAGGCAAATGTATCCCAGATGAAGTTTTTAGATTTTAGTTGTATTAATGCTGCTCTGTTTCGTGATCCATAAAGCCGTTTTTTTTGAATAGTCAGGTTATTACTCATAAATAAAGGTTCTGGGTTTTTTTCGCCAAAAGGACGCAACATCCCAATAATTTTCAATATTCCTTCTGGCAAATTGTCTAACTCTAATTTGCAGTCAATTTTTAGAGAATTATTCATATCATTAATATTATTTTCAATAGAATAATTCCGACTTAATTCCTGTATTGTTTTTTTAAATAAGGGAATTTTTGAATTTTTAATTGTAAACCCTGCTGCCTGCGCATGTCCTCCGAATTTTTCAAATCCTCCGATTAAGCCACCTGTTTTCTCGATAATATTTCCTACATCAAAGTTTTCAATGCTTCTTGCACTTCCTAGACTGTATTGTTCCCCCTCGCTTATCACTATAGCAGGCTTATGGAATCTTCCAGCAATCCTATTTGCTAAGAGACCTATAATTCCCCAGTGAAAAGTTTTATCCTGTGCAATATATATAGATCCAGGCTCTAAAGTATTCATTGCAGTTTTGAACCCTTTTTGGGTTTCTTCTCTTCTGAGAATATTATATTCTTCTATTTGTTTTGCTTTTTCTACAGCATCGGGAAACTCATTTGTTGTAAGGATATCGTAACTTAATTTTGGATCACCCATGCGACCAGTTGCATTCAGACGAGGAATAATATTCCATGACAAATCTCTAACATTTAGGTAGGTATTTTTTCTTCCGGAGGCATGAGCTAAAGCTTTAATTCCCATGAGTGGTTTTTGCCCCATAGCTTTTAGTCCTTTATTAACTATACCTCTATTCTCACTTATCAAAGCTCCTACATCAGCTACAGTGCCTAAAGTTGCAAGTGAATAGAGATCATCTAATATATCTTTATCTAAATTAAGTTTTTCAATAATAGATTCAGCAAGTTTTAAAGCAAGGCCTGCACCAGTTAATCCCATAAAAGGGTATATTGAATCAGGTAATTGAGGATTAATTATAGCTATGGCATCCGGTAAAGCATCAAATGTTAAATGATGATCTGTAACAATTACTGATACTCCAAGTTCATTAGCATAATTAATTTCATCTATTGCTGTTGTCCCTGTATCTACTGTAATAATTAATTCTACAGATAAATCTTTCAACATTTTAATAGCTTCTCGATTTAAACCATGTCCTTCAGTAAACCTATTGGGTATGTGTGGAATAATTGTAACCCCAGCTGCTTTGAAGGTTCTTCCTAAAATCGCCGTAGCACTTATTCCGTCAACATCAAAATCACCAAACACACATATTTTTTTATTATTTTGAATTGCATTTGCAATATAGTTAGTGGCTTTATCTATATTTGGAAGAGTTGAATATTCATTAATCGATTCCATAGGATCTAAAAATGATTTAATTTCGGATTCTGTAGTTATGTTACGATTATATAAGAGTTGTTTAAGGAATATTGGATAATCTTCAGATGCTGAAATTTTTTCATCAGAAATAATATTATATATTTCCCATGGATATTTCGATGTTTCTATATTATTAGACAAGATTTATTCTTCAAACTTTTTGAATATTAATGAAGAGTTATGACCACCAAACCCCAGAGAATTTGACATGACATTAGAAATATTTTTTTGTATTGAAGTATTTGCCGTGAAATCTAAATCACATTCTGGATCTTGATTTGTTAGATTAATAGTAGGAGGGATTACACCCTTTTGTATTGATAAAACACTAAATGCTGCTTCTAAAGCTGCTCCAGCCCCTAATAGATGGCCTGTCATAGATTTAGTAGAACTTATAGGAATATCAAAAGCAGAATCTGTATAAACTTTTTTGATAGCCATGGTTTCGAATTTATCATTTAAAGGGGTTGATGTTCCATGAGCATTAATATAGTCAATATCGCTTGGCTCTAAATTAGCTTGAGATAAAGCACGTTTCATTGCTTCAGTAGCACCTGCACCTTCAGGATGAGGCTGTGTTACATGAAAAGCATCTGAGGTTGCACCGTACCCTACAAGTTCTGCTAAAGGTTTGGCATCTCTTTTTATGATACTCTCTTCGCTTTCTAGGATCAAAACACTTGATCCTTCTCCCATAACAAAACCATCTCTTGCAATATCAAAAGGTCTACTCGCCAATTTAGGATTTTCATTATTTGTAGATAATGCTTGACATGCATTAAATCCAGCAACTGCCAAAGGGCAAATTGGCGCTTCTGCGCCTCCGGCGATTACTATTTCTGCTTCGTCATTATTGATCAATTTCCATGCATTACCTAGTGCTTCAGCACCACTAGAACAAGAAGAAACCACACAGAAATTTGGACCTTGAGTTCCGAGAGCCATAGATATCTGTCCAGAAGCCATGTCTGGTAGCATCATAGGAATTAAGAAGGGACTAATTCTTTTAGGCCCTCTCTCATTTAATACTGTTGCTTGGGCATCTAAGGTGCTAATACCCCCAATACCACTAGCTATAATTACGCCTACTTTTTTTAAATCAGTATTTTCAAGATTTAAATTTGATTGTGCTAAAGCCTCTTGAGCGGCTGACATAGCAAATTGTGAAAATCGATCTAATTGTCTAGCCTTTTTTCTATCAATGAAGTCATTAGCATCAAAGTCTTTTACTTCACATGCAATTTTTGTTTGAAATTCTGATGGATCAAAATGTTCAATTGTGTTTGCTCCAGATTTTCCAGCGACTAAATTTTGCCAAGTAGTGGCTACATTAAGTCCCAGTGGTGTTATCATTCCTATTCCTGTAATAAATACTCGTTTGGTCATAATTCCCTCCCAGCCAATGTAATATAATAGTGATATCATTAATGTTTCTCAAGCAATATGTTATTCTATTTTTAGTTTAATCCAGTTTTTTGCGTTATTTATGTTTATTGACTGGATAATAATACAATGGTAAATTTGTTTGTATTTGTGGTGAGTGTAGCCAAGAGGCCTAAGGCGCTAGTTTGTGGCACTAGAGATCGAGGGTTCGAATCCCTTCACTCACCCCATTTTTTTTTGAAGTTTCATAGCTATATAATTTTGAAATTTGTTTTCTAAATTATCATTTTCTAAAAATATTCCTCTTTTTGCTATTGTTGTAGTAACACTATTCCTTTGTTTAACCCCTCTTTGAATCATACAATAATGTCTGGCTTGTATTACTGTAATAACACCTAATGGTTCAAGGTGATGATATATTGCTTGAGCAATTTGGTTTGTTAATCGCTCTTGTATCTGCAATTGCTGACTAAATAAATCTACCACTCTTGAAAGTTTGGATAATCCTACAATTTTCCTCGTGGTAGGATTAGGAATATATCCTATATGAGTTAGTCCTCTAAAGGGTGTAATATGATGCTCGCAAAGTGAAGAAAACTGTATTTTGTCTACTATGATCATATCATCTGAATATTCAGGATATATATCTTCTGATAGTTCAAATATAGTTTTAAGATGTTCCTCTGGATTTACTTTGCTTCCTTCAGTTTGTGTCAAAAGAGAATCAGCCCATCTTTCAGGGGTTTCTTTTAAACCTTCTCGATTAGGGTCTTCGCCTAGTTCTATAAGAACTTCATGAAGTAATTTAGAAAGTTTATTAATATTACGATGTTTTGACATAATGATTTTTTCGTAAATTTATCCTTTTAACAAAGCAATGCCTACTGCGCCTGGACCGGCATGAGCTCCTATTGCTGGTCCACATTGAGAAATGACAATATTATCAATATTGGTTATTTCTTTAACATCTTTTGCAACTGATAATGCTTCTTGCTCATTGGTGGTGTAGAGCACAGCTACATTTATAAGACTGCTTTGTTGCTGTAATATTTCTTGAAGATAATTCATTCCTGCTTGTTTACTTCGTGTTTTTTTTACACCTTCAACAGCACCATTATTTAAAGTGAGAATGGGGCGCAACTTAAGTAAGTTTCCGACAAATGCTTGCGCTTTTCCAATTCTTCCTCCTCGTTTCAAATATTCGATTGTATCTAGTAATATAAATACATTAGAGTTAGCAAGTGCATTATTGGTGAGTTTAGCGATTTCATCAATTGAATTGCCTTCTTGAGCTTTTTTTGCTGCTTCTATGACAACCAACCCAAGAGCTGTTGAAGCGAGTTGTGAATCAATTACTTGGATATTTCTATCTGATAGACTCTTTTGAGCCTGCAAAGCAGAATTATATGTACCGCTAAGTTTTTCAGAAACATGGATAGAAAGGATATCTGATTCATTAGGTATGGAGTTGTAGATTTCAAGAAATTGGTTTGGAGTAGGTTGAGAAGTTGTAGGAAAAACTTCAGAACTTGTTAGACGTTTATAAAATTCTTCAGCTTTTATTTCGACCCCATCAAGATAGGTTTCTATGCCAAAATTAACACTGCATGGGACAACATGAATGTTGAGTTTTTCAATGATATCACTTGGTATGTCACAGGTACTATCCGTTACTATTACTGTACTCATAAATTTATCCTTACTATTTATTCTATAGAAATAATTAAATCATATATTTCTTGATTGCCTCGAACAAAATCATATTCATTTTGTGAATATTTCTTGGTAAACAATGATACTATTTCGTTTTCCATATTTGGGTTTATATTTGACCCAAAATATACTGTAATCATATTTTCTGGGGTAGGTTGCGTATAATTAATAGTATCATCTATGATAATTGCTAATGATTTTTCTGAAGCTCTTATTTCGCCGTTAATTATACATAAATATTCACCTTGGATAACATTGATGTCATTAATAGTAATATCTTTAGTGGCTTTTGTAATTTCACAAGTTGTAACACTCTCAACTGATTCTAGTATGTTTTCCTCATTTACTTCATAAGAAAGTGTATGATCGAATCCTAACAATCCACTTATACCAGCAGGAACCGATGTCGTTGGAATTACAATTACATTTGATTCTGAAAGTTTTGCAGCTTGTTGAGAAACCCCAATAATATTTTTATTGTTTGGAAATACAAAAATATTATCTGCATTACAATCATTAATAGCAGTCAAAACTTCTTCAGTACTTGGATTTTTAGTTTGTCCGCCAGAGATAATTACCGTAGTACCAAGTTCTTTAAAAATATCAATAAAGCCTTCTCCGTCGACTACTGCAACTATAGCATTATGTACATGATCTTTAATAACATTAGTTTGGGATGATATGTCTTGAAAAAATTCAGCTTTTTGGTCATCCATATTTTGGATATTTACGTCTGAAATTGTTCCGATTTCATTTGCCAGTTTTAGAATAGGATCCGGATCTTCAGAATGAACATGTATTCTAAATAATTTTGTTGCATCAACAATAACTACAGAGGATGCAAGATCAGAGAATTTATTTTCGAGAGTTGTTTTACTTATTGTAGGATTATTAATGATAAATTGAATACAGTTACCAAATTCTTCATCATTTGACTCAAATATAAAGTTTTCGGCAATGGTTGAGTTTTCAACTTGGATTTTTACTGGTGGGGTATCGTTTGTACCATTAAAATAAGATTTCATGCCATCCATAATTGCAACTATTCCGAGCCCGCCGGCATCTACAACTTGTGCTTGTT
>CAYOMB010000073.1:5075-6684 GCA_964404955.1 uncultured Dehalococcoidia bacterium | reverse complement strand
AATCATGGTAATGAGGAAACCTTAGTTTGTATTATGGTTGAAACTCCACAAGGTATTGAAAATGCGGAAAAAATAGCAAAAGTAGAAGGTGTTGATGTTGTTTTTGTGGGGCATGGTGATTTATCTACCTCTATGGGATTCCCTGGCCAAATGACTCATCCAGAGGTAGTTGAAGCAGGTAAACGAGCTCTTGGTAAAGTTCTTGATGCAGGTAAATGGGCTGGATGTAGTTGTCCTGAAGATCAAACTACTATGTGGCTAGAATTTGGAGTTCGTTACTTTCATAGTTCAGTAAATAGGTTATTAATATCTGGTGCTAAGCAATATTTAGACAAAGTACATGATGAGTCAGATCGATTGGGTTTATAATTAAGAGTCAAAAGTTATGAATACAAAACAAGATGTTAAAGCAATTTTTTTCGACGTATTTGGAACTGTTTTTGATTGGCATAAATCTATTTATCTCGAAACAAAAACTTTTACATCACAAAATAGATTAAACTTTGATGAATTCGAATTTACTGATAAATGGAGATCAGGATTTAGGTCGCTACAATCTAAAGTTGCTAAAGCAGAAAGATCCTATCTATCTATGGATGATATTCATATGGAAGTTCTTAATGAACTTTTAGAAGAGCTTAGGATAGCCCATATAAGTAATGATGAATTAATTCAATTTAATGAGTCATGGCATAGGTTAATTCCATGGAATGATTCATTACCAGGGTTAGCAGAATTGAAAGAAAGCCATATAATTTCAGCACTTTCTAATGGTAATTTGTCTATGTTGGTTAAACTTTCAAAAAATTCTGATGTTCCTTGGGATTCTATTTTATCTACAGAATTTTTTGGTACTTATAAACCAGATCCAAAAGTTTACTTAGGGGCAATAAAAATGTTAGATGTGTTACCAACAGAATCCATGATGGTTGCTTCTCATGCATATGACTTGGATGGGGCTAGTAGTGCTGGTATGAAGACATGTTATGTTCATAGACCAAATGAATTCGGAACAGGGATAAGTGAGAACTACGGTGACTTATCTAGATTTGATATTGTTGTAGATAGTTTTGAAGATATTTCACAACACTTAATATAATAAAATTTACTTTCGACAAATATATGCAATAGCTGGAGGTAGATTTTTCCATACTACGGGAGTTCTATTAACTAATTCAAAATTAGAATCAAGTAATTGTTTAAACTTCTTGCCCCTAGAGAAAAAGGTTCCTATTAATAATGCGATTGTAAGAAACGTACCACCTGGTGCTATAACATCATATATTTCGGAAAATAATTCCTGTTGTAGATCAATTGATAAAGTGGCCCAGGGTATAGCCGATATTATACAATCAACTTGACTTCTGTTATGTATTTTTAAATATTTTTTTATATCATTTGCTGTACCGTGGTAAATTATCGTTTCTGGATAGTTATTTTTGAAGTTTTTATAAAGTACTTCATTAATTTCTATTGCAAAAAATAGACTATCACCAGGCATTTGTTTGAGTATTTGATTTGTAACACTGCCAGTTCCTGGACCAAGTTCAACTATTGTTGAATTTGATTGTAATTTTGCATAATCTACCATGAGTTTTGCAAAAGATTG
>CAYOMB010000073.1:0-4975 GCA_964404955.1 uncultured Dehalococcoidia bacterium | reverse complement strand
TTGTTGAATTTGATTGTAATTTTGCATAATCTACCATGAGTTTTGCAAAAGATTGAGATGAAGGGAAAGGTGAACCAATTTGGATTGGGTTTTTTAAAAATTCCAATGAAAAGCCCATTTTTTTATATCCTTTCCAAATATAAGTTAACTTAGAAAAACCACACTTTAATTGGAGAGTAGATTAATTTTATTGCTAGACCTGTAATAATTGAATTGAATCCTATAATAAATAATCTTTCTGGCATAAGATTAAGTAGGTACTTACCAAACCATGTTCCTAATATTCCAAATAGAACAATAGAAATTATTAGGACAATGTACGGGCCAAAATTAAATCCTAATATCCCAAATACTAAGATCTTTAGTCCATGTTGTATAGACATATAGGCACCTTGAGTTGCTACGATGACTTTTCTATCATTTGTAGTAGATTTAACAAATGGAGCAACTAACGGACCGGTTCCACCAACAAACATAGTAGCAAAAGATGTGATTATACCTGTAAAGAGAGATATAAGATTTGTTGGTTTAGTAAAATTAATCGATTTTGGACCCCATAATGAATAGATTACAAATATACCAATAATTCCTTCGAGTAAATGTTTGGGCATGTTAAATGCAAGCTGCCCTCCAACTAATACACCTAATATTGTTCCTAATATAAAAGGTTTAATCCAGGTATAACTTATATCTTTCCTCATCATTAGAGCTCTGAAAAAATTAGAATTTGCTTGTGTAACTGCATGTACAGGTATTACTGCTAGCGGGTTTATTAGATATATAAATGCTGTAATAGTCATTATTCCACCGCCTAAACCTATAGAGGCAGAAAGCGCAGATGCAAAAAAACTAATCAAACAAAGTATTATAAATTCAATAAACGAAATCTCTATTGGGATTAATGTTAGTCCCAAATCCAGTGACATAAATCAGACTCCAGTAATTATATATATTTGTATTAGAGGTAATTATACATAACTGTTCGTATAATTGTTGGTTAATTTTTTTCATGTATTTATTGTCCTGAAAAAATATGTTAACTTGCATTCTATACGTAAGAAAATAGGTGCTATAGATTCGGTATTGTACAGTGGTTCTGTATGAGATATTCCGAATAGTCTGGTTAGCCTACCAGAAAAAACCAAAGGAGAACGTAAATGAATGTTTGTTTTACATCTACTTTTGAAGGCACATTTGATGACTTCAAAAATGTTATGTCAAAATCCATTACTGAATTTCCAGGAACTATGACAGAACATGAAAGTGCTGAACTTCCATACGACAAAGAAGGATGGTGTAAAGTCGTTACAATTGCGCATGTGCTAGATTTTGACAAAATGCAAGAAGCAATGAGTGCACCTTGGATGGTCGAATGGGATGAAAAACACAATAACACCGATGTTGTATACTTAATGGAAGAAATGTCTTAACAATATCTGATTAGGTTGTAGATTAACTCTAATTTGTTAAAAATGGGGCTGTAGCTCAGCTGGGAGAGCGCTTCAATGGCATTGAAGAGGTCAGGAGTTCGATCCTCCTCAGCTCCACCAATATAAACTTAATTTAAAAAACACTGTAATAAATCGTTTGATGATTTGATTGATGAGTTTGATTTGTTTATAGCTTGTGGATTAGAAAAAACACACGAAATTATTCCATAATGACATATTTAAAAAAAGATTTACAAAGAATTCTCTTTTCACTTCCAATTCAAATGAGACCTGAAGTTTTGTTCTTTTTTTTGGATGCAGAAAAGAATCAAGGCCATAGCGATCAGTTCGATATTTGGCTAGATAAAGGTAATGCTAGATTTATTGATAATTTACATATGTGGTTAAAAGCACCAAACAAAGATGGTTTTGCATATTTAGCTTTAGAAGACACTTTAATTGAAGAAAATCACCTTAGAAATCTGAGCTTAATGGATGAAGACGTATGGGAATTGATTGTAAATACTTGGAGAAGTGTTGAGACAATTAGGGAAGATTTTCAAAGCTGGCTAATAATGCTGGGTTTAAGAAAGCCCAGTGAATTATTTAAAAAAGAATTACCAGATGATAACTTACTCATAAGAATTTATCGCGGTGGAAGTCCTAGCGGGTTGAGTTGGACATTGAAAGAAGAAAAAGCGAGATTTTTTGCAGAGAAACACGCTAAATCATTTTCTAGCAAGAATCCAAGAAAACTAAGAATTTTCACAACTATGGTTAATAAAAATGAAGTTCTTTTTTATAATAATGATAATTTAGAAGAAGAAGTGGTGATAATCCCTGACCCTGATAGAGTTATAGAAGTAGAATAATAACTGATCGTTGAATTTTAAGAGGAGTTTAGGATGAGTATAGCGTCAATAAATGGAGTAGATATATATTACGAAACATATGGTGAAGGTTTCCCAATTATTTTTTCACATGAATTTGCTGGTGATTCCCAGAGCTGGATGCCACAGGTAAATTATTTTTCTAGAAAATATAAGGTAATTACATATAATGACCGAGGATATCCTCCATCATCAGTACCCGAAGGTGATGATAATTATTCACAAGAAAAATCCTTAGAAGACTTGCACGGATTATTAAACTACTTAGATATAAAAGAAGCATATATCGCCGGCCTTTCAATGGGTGGAGGTTTAGCAGTAAGTTTTGGCATTAAATACCCGCAAATTGCCAAAGCACTTATTATTGCAGGAGCTGGCAGCGGATCGGATAATTCAGATAATTGGAAAGAGTCGGTTAACAATCAGGCATCTTTAATGGAAAAAGATTTTACTTCTTGGGCAGATTCATATGCAAATGGTCCACAACGATTACAATATAAATCTAAAGACCCAAAGGGATGGAATATATTTAGAGATGCACTTGTTAACCATTCTCCACTTGGCTCTGCTAATACTTTTAAAAACGTACAAGGTAAACGAAAGACTATATATGAATTAGAAAAGGAAATAGAAAAAATTAATATACCTTCTCTGATAATAGTTGGTGATGAAGATGAACCCTGTATAAACCCTGGAATATTTTTAAAAAATAAAATGAAGAATGCTGGTCTTGTTTTTGTACCTAAAACTGGGCACACAGTAAATTTAGAAGAACCTTCGTTATTCAATCAGTTGATTGATGAATTTTTATCTAAAGTTGAAAATAATACATGGTAGAATTTAATTAGTTTTAATTTCAATAAATTCCACTTTTCCATTTTCAACTAACTGTTGAATAGCTTTTTGTTTATTAGACATCCTACTATTACCAGATTTGAATTCTACTAAGAGTATTTTATTGTCTTCAAATTGAATTCCATCTATTGGATCTCCTAAAAATCTAAAATTTCTATGATCCCAAGGGTAATTTTCTGAAATGGGAATCCATTGTTCTAGTGTTAATCCTTGTTTTACTGCATTACTTCGTAAATTGCTATCTAGATTGGTAATTTTTGATTTGAGTTTATTATACTGATTTATAGTGATAATAAAGATTACTGTAAGAAGTACGCTGTATAATAGGAGTACATTTGAGTTTATGAATTCCCACAAGTTTGTACTATCCATATGATAACTCCAGTTTATATTTAATATTTTATGTATATAATAATATAGTATATTTTAGAATATTTTTTATAGGAAATTGTAATGTCTCAAGAATTAGGTAAAATAGATAAAGCAAATACAGAAGATTATAAAAATAAAAGAAAATTATTTATGGTTCCAATTATCTTTACTCCATTTGAACCTAATCAAGATGCTGAAATTCTTATAACAAAATATTGGAACCAAGTTAAAAATCAAATCAATAGTTTGACACAGTCACTTGGTATCGTTAAGCACATTTTTCACGAAACTCTTTCAGTGGGCGGACACGAAGGTTTGGAACAATTGAAAAACATGAATTCTAAGACTTATAGCTTTGTTCAAGAACAATGGGAATCTGGTGCAGAGATTCAGGTAACAGAAGACCTTGAATCACTAACTCAGATGATTGATTTACAACGTATAGCAAATATTCCATTCTCTTCAGAGGGCGTAAGATCAAAAATCGAAAGTTGGTATTCTGAAGTTGCTGAAAAGAGATTTTCTGCCATAAGAGAATCAATTGATTCGAAAATCAAATCAGATGAAATAGGTTTACTACTTATGAGTGAAAATCATAATATTGAATTTCCAGAAGATATTGAAGTGATTCATGTGAGTCCACCAGCACTGCATGATTTCAGAAGATGGTTAGATGATTTTATACAAGAACAAATGAAAATGTATAGCCAAGCAGAAGAAAATACTAACGAAGAGAATTAATGATTATAAAAACAATTAAAAAAGAACTTCTACTATCTATTATCTTTTTTCATATTTTAGGTTTTATGTCTATAGCATATGCAAATGGTAGCTTAGGTGTTGTATTAGTGGATGATGTGTCAGGACCATATAAAGTAGAGGTTAAAAGTTATGCTAATAAACTACCTCAAGGCCCAGCTCATTTCAGTATATATATTTCTGATGCCACAAAAAATGAAAACCTTGATAATTTAAATGTCATTTACACAGCAATATCACCTAGTGGAAAAAGTTTGGCACCATTCATAGGATACATTGAAGATCAGATACCGAGTTTAGTAATACAAGAAGTGGATATTTCTTATGATTCTGATATTTTATTAGATGAAATTGGAATTTGGAAATTAAAAATTGATATTGATGGTCCTTTAGGTAAAACTACGGTGAATACTCAAGTAGAAATAGTTAGTATGATCATTAATTGGGGTTTAATTGCAGGTATACTAACTATTATTCTGTTGGTGTTACCTATGTCTATAATATGGATTCGTTCTATTAATAAAAGAGGATAATAATGAGATATTTTTTCTTATCAATTATTCTAATTATGGTAATGGGGTGTGGTGATAGGGAAGTGAAAGATGTTATCTATAATTTAGAAATACACCATGGAGAATTAGAAGAAAAACAAAGTTTTGAAGCTAACAA
>CAYOMB010000072.1:0-6753 GCA_964404955.1 uncultured Dehalococcoidia bacterium | reverse complement strand
TTTTTTCTTTTAATTCATTCAATGTTTCTGCAGCAGGCTTTGATTCTGGAATTACGAAATGTGGTCGAATTAAATCTCTCAACGCATCATCATTTTTCACTTCGCCTGTAAGAACTTGAAGCACATCCCTAGCATGAATTATTCCTACAATATTATCTATAGTTTCTTTATAAATAGGTATGCGACTATGACCTTCTTTTATCATAGTAGACACTAAATCCTCTAAGGAAATGCTATATTCTGCAGAAACCATATCTACTCTTGGTATCATAATTTCCTTAACTGGTATATCTTCAAGCTCTAATACTCCTCTAATCATTTTTTGTTCTTCTGGATTTGCGTCTTTAACTTCCTCTTCAACTAGGAGTGTTTCTGCATCCTTCCACTCTTCATCCTCAGATTCAATAGCTAAGGTAAGTTGACTATTGTAATAACTTATACGGTTTTTCATAGTATCTGGAAGTCTATCTATCAAAAGAAACATCCAGCCAAATATCCAAACAACAGATTTAACAAGAATCCAACTAGGTCGAATTATCTTAGAAGCAACAAAATGAATTAATAAATAAATTAACAATTGAAAAATAATCAAAGTTAATATTATTAGAGCTAATGAAAGTAATTTCCATACCCACCAATAATTTGTATAACTAGTAATTAAAATAAAACCAAAAGAAAAGCTAAGGATTACTGAAAATTGTTTAAGTAATGAGATTTGAAAAACACCCCGTTTATACAAAGTAGGTGAAATTGAACTACTTGCATTTTCTCGACCGCCATTAGTGAAAACATACAATAATGCATCAACATCTTGTATGGTTGCTTTGATAATTCCAAATAAAATAAAAAAAGTGGATGATATAACTAATCCGGTTATATATAATAATGTATTATCCATTTATATTTGTTTACCTTTGATATTTATTATTCTTGCTGGAACTCCAATTGCCTTTGAGTTATCTGGGATATCACTAGTGATAACTGAACCAGCACCAGTTACTACATTCTGTCCTATATTTACTGGTGCAATCAACATTGTATCACTGCCAATAAATGAACCATCGTTTATTGTCGTTGTGTGCTTATCTTTGCCATCATAATTACATGTAATAGTACCAGCTCCGATATTAACATTCATACCGATTTTGCTATCTCCAATATATCCAAAATGACCAATTTTAGTATTCTCGCCAATATCTGAATTTTTTGTTTCCACGTAATTTCCTATATAAACATTACTATGTATAACACAATCTGGTCTTATATGACTAAAAGGGCCAATAGAAACATCATTTTTAAGTTCTGAATTTTCAATATGTGAATTGATAATCTTACAATCATCTCCAACTTTTGTATCTCTGATAATAGAATTTGGTCCTATGGTTGATCGTTCGCCAAAAACACTTTTTCCATATATATGAGTATTAGGAAGCACTATTGAGTCTTTACCTACTTTTACATCTGAATCTATGTAAGTAGTATTGGGATCTTTAATAGTGACACCTTCAATCATAAGATTATCTAAAATTCGTTTTTGTACTACCTTTTCAGCTATAGATAATTCTAGTTTATTATTTATACCCATAATTTCAATTGCGGATGAGTCCAAATAGCTGGCTATACGACGACCTTGTTCATATGCAATTGAAACCAAATCAGTTAAATAGAACTCCTTAGTGATTTCCGATTGATATACTTTTTCAAGATTATTTTTTAGCCAATCAATTCTAAAGCAATAAATACCACCATTAACTTCCTTTATGGTTTCTTGGTTAACAGATAGATTTCTTTGTTCTATAACTTCAACAATATCACCAGAGTCATTTTTTATAATTCTTCCATAACCTTTAGGGTTATCCAAAATCTTAGCTAATAAAGTTATATCTGAATCCGTATCTAAATGACGCTTCATAACTGCATTTATCAGGTTCCTATCATCTACTGCATTGTCTCCATATATTACAAGAAGATGTTTTCTATCTGATGTTAAATTATCTTTAACCTGTAATAAAGCATGTGCAGTACCTAAAGGATTGTTTTGTGTGACAAAAATACAATCTTTATCAATAATTTCATTTATTTGTGACAAATAATCCGGAGATACTACTACAATAATTGAACCGGTATGTAAATCAGATACATTATCTACAACGTGTCTGATAATTTCCTTGCCACATATTTTATGCATGACTTTAGGAAGAGAAGATTGCATTCTCTCACCTCTTCCACCTGCTAAAATAACTGTTAGCCAATCATCCATATTATAAAAAACAAAACCTACCAAGCCTGAGTAAGGCCAAAAGGTAGGTTATTAATTTGTATATCATTTTATTCAAAATTTATATCGCTTTGCAAACTGCGTATGATAACAATAAAGATTAAGATTCAAAGTGTCAAGGATTATGAACCCTAGACCAATATCTTATAAGGAACTAGAATAAGTACGAACATTTACGGAGAGATGGCCGAGAGGTTGAAGGCGCCGCTCTCGAAAAGCGGTATGCCCGTAAGGGTATCGAGGGTTCGAATCCCTCTCTCTCCGCCATAATATAAAGTCCTTTAATACTAAATGGGTAAATAATTATAAATAAATTTAAACTTAAGATTTACAACTGTCTTGTGGTGCTTATTACATCAATTCCAATATTCCAAACAGGGAGCAAATGACTACATTACGAATTATTTTAGGAGATCAATTATCGAAATCTATTTCAAGCTTAAAAGAAGCTAATCAAGAACAAGATATTATATTTATATGTGAAACTTGGGAACAAGCAACTCATGTAAAACATCACAAAAAGAAAATTGCTTTTCTTTTCTCAGCAATGCGTCATTTTGCAAAAACATTAGAATCTGATGGATATAGGACAGAATATATAAAACTTGATGATCCAAACAATACTGGTACGTTATTTGGAGAAATACAACGCACTTTAAATAGTAATACAATAAAACGAATAGTAGTAACTCATCCAAGTGAATATCACATACTTGAAGATATTAAAAAATTGGAAGCCATAATTAATATTCCTATTGAAATAATGCCAGATAATCGTTTCTTTTGTTCGATTGAAGATTTTGCCAATTGGGCAAAAAATCGCAAACAACTACGCATGGAAATTTTCTATCGAGAAATGAGGAGAAAGTATTCAATTTTAATGAACGGTGATAAACCTGAAGGTGGGAAATGGAATTTCGATACAGAAAACAGGAAACCTCCCCCCAAGAACTCAATTATTCCAAAACCTTATAGAACAAATATAGATGATTTAACTTATGAGGTAATTGAGCTTGTTTCGAAGAGTTTCTCTGAGCATTTCGGTGACTTATATCCCTTTTATTTTGCTGTTACAAGGAGTGAAGCTTTAAAAGTTCTTGATCATTTTATTGAAGATCGGCTAATTCATTTTGGTGATTACCAAGATGCGATGTTAGAAAGTGAACCCTGGATGTTTCATTCACATATTAGTTTTTACCTTAATTGTGGTTTATTATTGCCTATAGAATGTGTAAAAGCTGCAGAAAATGCTTATCATCAAGGAAAAGTTCCACTTAATGCCGTAGAAGGATTTATTCGCCAAATTATAGGGTGGCGTGAATATGTTAGAGGTATTTATTGGCTTAAAATGCCTGAATATGCTCAAGAAAACTTTTTTGAAGCAAACCGTAATCTTCCAAATTTTTACTGGACTGCTGATACAAAAATGAACTGCTTACACCAATGTATTTCTGAAACTAAACAAAACGCATATGCTCACCATATTCAACGTCTTATGGTACTTGGAAACTTTGCATTGCTTACAGGAATTAACCCAAAAGAAGTTAATGAGTGGTTTTTCGTTGTTTATGCTGATGCTTTTGAATGGGTAGAGTTACCAAATGTATCCGGCATGATATTATTTGCTGATGGCGGTTATCTGGCAAGTAAACCGTATGCTGCTGGTGGTTCTTACATCAATAAAATGTCTAATTATTGTAAAAATTGTACTTATGTAATAACAAAGAAGAACGGACCTGATGCATGCCCTTTTAATTATCTCTATTGGGATTTCTTAGTACGTAATAGAGAAAAGCTTGAATCTAATCCTCGTATTAGCATGATGTATAAAACCTATGACCGTATGGATGTTGAAAAAAAACAACGAATTAAACAGGATAGCAAAGTGTTTTTAGATAGCTTATCCAATAAATAACAGCCTTTAGGAACTCACTAATATTATTTTCTACGAAAGGCCATTAATCTAATCTATATTCAATTGAAAACTCAGCACAAATTTGTTTAAACCAATCCAGAACTTCAGGATGTAAAGGAATGCCTTTTTCAATTCTTTCTTTTTCCTGTTCCGCTTCAATCATACCCGCATAGACAACTCGATCATGTCCAGGAGCAGGTTTTGTTTCACGAAGTCCTTGCAGCATACCATCCATATCATTTTTAAACTCATCTAGCGAGACAAATGCTTCAATGTTATATGCTGCGACATAATGAGATCGTCTTGTTGGAGAAGCATTTGCATACCCTTCTGCACCAGATAGCAGGCCACACATAATATCTACCATAACGCCTAAGCCATACCCTTTATGTGATCCTAACTCCCGTGTAGAACCAAGAGGTAACTGCATTCGTTCTCCACCCAATGCACTTGACTGAAAACTCTGAGCCATAGTTGTACCACTCATATCTGGAGAACCATCCGGATTCGCAACCCATCCAGCCATTAATTCTACACCTAACCTATTTGCTAAGCCAATTTTATTTCCTGCAATAGCTGTATTCGCTGCATCATAACAAAATGGAGCTTCTTTATTGCCAGGAGCTGCGAATGCTATAGGATTTGTACCTAACTTAGCTTCACTACCCCAAGTAGGTATCATTGAATTTCCACCAGAAGTATATGCAACTCCTATCATATCTTCTTCTGCAGCTAATAATGCATGGTAGCCCATCATACCTGCATGACCTGAATTTTTTATGGTAACCATTCCTACACCAACATTTTTTGCCTTTTGTATAGCGATTTTCATCGCTTTAGGGCATGTAACAATTCCTAACCCTTGATCTCCATCTAATACTGCAGTTGCAGGTGTTTCTCTAACAATTGATTCTTTTGCTAAAGGGTTTAGTATTCCTTCGTTAAACATTCTCACATAAGCTCTTAACATATTAGAAACTCCATGTGTTTCATCGCCTTTCAAATCTGCAGATAGTAATACATCCGTAGCTAGTGCTGCATCAGAGTTGGACATTCCAACCTTGAGAAATACATCCTTTGTCATACTTCTTAAATTGGTAGCGTCAACTTTTATAGCTATATCTTCTGGTATACGAAAATGTTCTAACATACAACCCCCCAATCGATAAATTAGTAAATTAGATTGATACTATCTCATAATTTGATTTAATTAAATACTAAATAAATGAAATTATTTCAATTATCAACACAGGCCTTGTGATGAAACTATTTCTAAAGTTTGATCATTAAGTATCCACGACAAGGTTGTATTATTATCTTTTTTAACAAGTGTCCAAATACTTGAGTTCTGATCAAAATCATGTCCCCAAACATCATTGGAAGATAAGTAATCACCACAAAAATTACTTAATAAATACGTCTTGATTACATTAATCGCTTCGTCAGATGATAATGTGGCTCCTTCATATACAAAATTATTTTCTGATGTACCAAGATCTAACTTTTGTGTATCTCTTAATGATTGAATATCAGCAGTAATAGTCATTATTGTAGCTGGATTTGAAACCTGTGGTGAAGGAGTGGGGATTAGCTGATTTATTGCATCTTGGGCCTCGGATATAGGAACAGCAATAATATCTCTTGCTTCAGCTATTGGTGCAACTACAATATCCCTTGCTTGAGATATTACTGGTTCAGCAACGGATGTGTTAGCTTCACTAATCGGATCTTTAATTAAATCTCTAGCTTCATCTATGGGTTGATCTACCAAGTCTTTTGTCGTAGTTTCTTGATCATTTCCACATGCAATTAAAAAAAATACCATAAAGGATATTATGATTAGGCGTATTTGGGTTATGTTATAAAACAAATTATGCATTCTTAGTTTTAAGATCTGCTACTTTACTATCAATAATATTTCTGTCGAATCCTAATTTGGAAGCTGTGTCAAAATCAGATTCTGCATCATCATTTAGCCCTAACAAAACTTTAGCTACACCCCTATTCACATACGCATCTGCCATTTTATTATCGACCTGAATTGCTCGTGTACAATCTTCTAGGGTCAAATTATATTCTCCCCTATTCGAATATGCAGTTGCACGATTATTATACGTATGAGCATTATTTGAATCGATATTAATCGCCTTAGTAAAATCTGATATAGCTAAATCATGATCTCCTTTTTTATCAAGAGCAACTCCTCTATTATTTAGAGCTTCAACATAGTTTTCATTTAAATGTAATGCCATGTTATAGTCTTCAATTGCTAAATCAATTTCACCTATTTTCCTTCTAGCAATACCTCTAAAGTTATATCCTTGGGATAGTCCTGGGTTGATATCTAGAACCTTAGTAAATAATTCAATTGCATCAACATACCGAAATTCTCTAATACATGATCTACCGTCTTTTAATAAATCTGTAACTATTTGATCATTTTCAACTGGAGATACAAAGCTTTTATTTATATTGTTTTCTTCTTCATCTAACGATACCGTCTGCATCGATGGACCCGATTCTTCCTCTTCTTCATCTAACGATACCGTCTGTATCGATG
>CAYOMB010000071.1:0-6863 GCA_964404955.1 uncultured Dehalococcoidia bacterium | reverse complement strand
CAAATGCTTTTTGCTCAGATGTATAGAATCCACCTGTAGTTACCAATGCAATTTTGGATTCATTTATTGGTTTGGTAACATTTGCCCAAGGTATTTCTTCTTGTAATTTTGAACGTGTATGTGGCCCTTGCCATAATTCGGTAGCTTTTGCTTCCCATGTCTCTAGCGTATCGTTAAGGATATCAATGTTATTTTGTTCTCTGCTATGAACAGCTGCATTATAAATATCTCTCAAAAATTCAGAAATTACATTTTCATCTTTTAACCAACCTAAATACTTCAATTTTCCAAATTCGGCATCTGCATTTGGGGGGTTTAAAATATTTTTAACTTTATTTAAAAAATCTTCTTCCATATCATTCCTTTAGTTTAAATGACCTCTGTAAGTTGTATTCTCTCCTAAATATACAGTTCTTTCCCATTCACGTTTTAACGGATCTGCAATATTGACCTTAAGTGTTCCTATTGAATCTATAGTGAGTTCTAAAACATCGTTATCTTGTACTGGACCTAACCCTTCATGATTAGTACCACAACTTAGGATATCGCCTGAGTTTAGTGTCATAATATTTGTTGCGAATTCTATGAGCTCTGGCACACGATGTTCCATATCATCAGTATTATATCTGTGCATTATTTGATTATTATTTTTCAATTCCACGTTTAAATTGTTTGGATCATTTATTTCATCTTTTGTTACAATGCATGGTCCTATAGGTCCAAATGTGTCAAACGATTTGCCCATCCAGCTACCAGATCTCCAAGTACTTCTGCCTTCACCTCTTCCCGATACATCAACAAAACATGTATATCCAAAAATTGCATCAAGATGATTAGCCTGGGTAATATCTTTTGATGGTCCTTTCATTACAATCGCTAATTCAGCTTCATGATGAAAAACATATGGACTAGTATTATTGGGTAATATAACTGTGCCATTTGGCCCTATGATAGTTTCTGGTGATTTTAAAAACATATTAAGAGGGCGAGGATCTCTCTGAGCGTGTTCCCAATAGTTACCTATACAGCAGAGTATTTTACTTGGTCGAGGTAGAGGGGGTAGTAATTGTATACTTTCAAAAGAGATAGCATCATTATTTTTAACAATTTTAGAAATATCTTGACTATTAGATTCATAATTATCAATAACATTCACTATAACCTCTTGACCCGAAATACCTTTGTTCTGATATAGACTTGATATGTCTATTACTCCATTTTCAGTCATAATACCTGGATGAATATTATTATTGGTAGTTTTAAACAATACAATTTTCATAATTTGCTCTCATTGCCGATTCGTTAGATAATTATATATGTACATATATAGCGATGATTATATCATCTAAAAGTTTATCGTATATGAAAATTAATTATATTTTATTTGGAATAATGTTCCTTTTTTTCACCTTAGCGTGTGCTAGGTTCGATTTACCTAGAATTCAGGAGGATAAATTAAACTTGCCAGAAATAATTATACCAACGCCTACCCCGCCTTCAATTATTGCCGAAAAAGACAATAAAAAAGCTGATGATAAAGATGTAAATACAACAGAAAACAATGATATTGTCAAACCTAATCAAGATAGTAATATTGAAACCGAAGCTCTTCCAAAACTAGATGATCTATATATAGATAGTCTCTTTGGTTTTTCTATAAAATTTCCATCGAATTGGCAAGTAGATTCTACTAAAAGTGTACCATCTATAGCTGAAATCAAATTAACTGCGAATGATACAATTGGTGATATATACCTAGTATATACTGATGGTAATTCATCTAATAAAGATATCGTTGATCAATTTATAAGCCCTATCAAACAACAAACCAATTTTACTACCCTTTCAGAACTTAATCCCAGATTAAATAATGGTGTCGAAGCTTTTCAAATGGAGTATCAATGGGAAGATACCAATACAGTTAAAAAGGGATTTGTACAATCTGTAACAGATAAAATTAAAAATTATATTATATTATTTGAAGCGGATTCATCGATTTATGAAAACAATTTACCAATTATCCGTTTACTTGCTGATTCATTTCAATCACTTGAACCACAACCATATGATATTCCACGTTATGAAAGTTTAGTTTTGCACATAGATTCGGGTCCTATGAGTTTAGACCCAGCATTTGCTACTGGATCAAAATCCATACAATATATTCAACAAATCTTTAGTGGCTTAACAGGTTTTGATAAACATGGATATTTACAACCTGATATTGCTGATACTTGGTCAATATCAGATGATGGACAAGCTTATACATTTACTATCAAAGATAATGCTAAATATCATTCAGGTCGTAATGTTACTAGTGTTGATATCAAATATTCTTGGGAAAGAGCTTTACAGTCTCAAAATAATAAAAATGTACTCAACTACTTAGGAGATATTTTAGGTGCAACAGAGTTTAGTAGTGGGAAAATAAATAATTTAGAAGGTTTTAATATAATTAATGACCAGAAATTTGAAATCAAATTAGTTTCTCCAACTCCCTATTTTATTTCAAAACTCTCTCATTCTCATACGTTTTTGGTAGATCTAAATCAACTTGCCAGATACAGCGAAAATAATAGAGCTTGGGAAGAAAATCCTATAGGTACTGGACCTTTTGTAATGGGTGATTGGATCCCTGGTGTGATTATGTATTTATATCCATATCCAGATTATCATCTTAACAAACCTGAAATTGATAGCCTCATTTTTCGCCTGTATGGAGGGAAGCCTGCTCTAATGTATCAATCTGGAGAAATAGATGCAACTACACTTTATTCTGATGAAGTTATTGATATTTATAACTCTAATTTAATTTATGGAGGATCTCCAATTAAAGAAAGCAATCTAATTAAATCTACTGAAATGAGTACTTACTATATTGGATTTAATACTCAGTCAATTCCTTTTGATGATATAAATGTCCGAAAAGCTTTTGTCGAAAGCAGTAATGTGCAAAATATTGTTAATAATTATTTTGACTCTGTTCATCAAAATGCATATGGATTAATACCTCCACAAATGCCAGATTATAATTCTAATCTGAATCAAGATGATTATAAATATGACCCAGAATCAGCATTAAATCATCTATCGAATTCAAAGTATTATATTGATAAAACACTACCTGATATATTTTATAGCACACCAGGATACAGTGGACCTAATACATTAATTAGTGAAATAATCGATTCCTGGATTAAAAGTCTTGATGTTAATATAACAACAAATGTTATACCCCCAGATCAATATTATTATTCTTTTGATGATTTAGCTTATGATATTTATGATTATGGTTGGATCGCTGATTATCCTGATCCTCATAATTTTCTATATTCATTATTCCATTCCAAAGCTGGTAGTAATATCAGTAAATATAATAATTCTGATTATGATTTATTAATTGAATTAGCAACAGCAGAAACTAATGAAGATAAAAGGATACAGTATTATATAAATGCTGAAGATAAACTTATTAATGATGCGGTTCTTATTCCACTGTATCATGGAAATACCTTCGCTTTAATTAAAGATCACGTCAGTGATGTTAACTTCACCCCCTATGGCATGTTAGATCTAAGAGATGTGAAAATATCTAACTTTTCAACAGTTTCTTATAGATAGTTGCATAGATTACTTCAAGTATGATATTTTGAACTGGCGCCTTTTTATTATATCTATTACTTTTATTATTTTATTAATTGTGAAAAAAATTGAATACTATTTCTGCTGAAGAATCATATAAACCAAGTCCTTTAAGATCATTTAATATAAAAGGATTCCCCACATATTGGTTCGCTATGATGGCCCAAATGGCTGGATTAAATATGCAGATGGTTTCTCGAGCATGGTTAATATATGAGCTATCTGCATCCTATACAGTTTTAGGCGCTATGACTGTGGCTCATGCACTTCCAATGTTATTCACTTCGATGTTTGGAGGAGTACTTGCAGATAGGTTTCTAAAAAAACGACTTATGCAAAGTGGCCAGGTTCTACTTGCACTCACCTCACTATTTGTAGCAATATGCCTTTCTATGGATCTCATCAATCTATCTACAGGAGCAGGTGTTTCTTACGTTATGATGGCTTCAGTTTTTCAGGGAACTATTATGGGATTTACAATGCCTTCAAGGCAGGCCGTTATACCTGAAATTGTAGGGAGAGAAAATTTAACTAATGCAATTGCGTTAAACCAATCTGGAATGAATTTAAATCGTCTTGCAGCTCCTGGAGTTGCAGGGTTAATGATAGCTTTACTAGGTATTACTACAGTGTATTACTTTATGACCATTTTATATGTTTTAGCTACTATAATTATTTCCTTTTTACCTATAACCAAAAGTTTGAATCCTAATGCTAAACAAAAGACTCCATTAAGAGATTTAATAGATGGTTTTAAATATATTTTCAATGAATCTGTCATATTTTATTTATTACTTGCTACTTTATTCAGTGTTGTACTATCTATGCCTTACATGGGGTTAATGCCTATATTTGCTAAGGATATACAAGTTGTAATTGCTTCTGACTTCGACTGGATGAATTCTGCACCAATTATTAGTTCATTTAATCTACCTGAACTTTTGACATATTCAAGTTTTCGACTTGGATGTTTGATGAGTATTTCGGGAATTGGTGCTTTGATTGGCTCGCTTATAGTGACCGTCCTGTCTGATACCAATAGGGGTAGAATATTTATTTATAGTGTTTTTGCATTAGGGGTAACTCTAACAATATTTTCATTCACAAGATCGTTTATTATTGGATGCATTACTATGATGTTTGTTGGATTTTTCCAATCATTACGTTTGTCATTAAGTAATGCTTTAGTACAAAGTTATGTTAGTGATGAATTTCGAGGCCGTGTTATGTCGGTTTATATGATGGAATTTGGAATGACAAGCTTTAGTACATTTCTTGTAGCTTCTATGGCTGGAGTAATTGATACATCTAATGTTTTTGACCCTGGGTTTGGAATTCAATTGACAATGGGTGTCGCTGCAATTTTATTAATTCCTTCCGCAATAGTTTTTTGTTTTGGTAAAAGGTCATTGCTTAACCTTGGGTAATTAAGTAGATATAGAGAATATTATAATTACAAATCACCCCATAATTTTTCAAATCTCTCTTTAAGAGTTTTCTCCACCCCATTTTCTTTAGGAACATAAAAATGTGTATTTTTTATTTTATTTGGAAAATTATTTTTTTTAATAAATCCATCTTTTGAATCGTGATCATAGGTATACCCTTCTCCTATGTTAAATTCTCTATCTACAGATGTTTCAGCATTGATTAAATGATTAGGTATTTCTGTTATTGGATTATTACTTACTTCTTCCAAGGCGTTATTTATAGCTTTATATGAAGAATTGCTTTTCTCAGATAATGCCAAATAAATCGTTGCATTTGCTAGAGGTATTCTACATTCTGGCATACCAAGTTTATTTACAGTGTCAAATGTGGAATTTGCTAGTACCATAGCATTTGGATTGGCTAACCCGATATCTTCTGAGGCACTTATAACTAATCTTCGAGCTATAAATAATGGATCCTCGCCGTTTTTTAACATTCTTGCTAAATAATATATTGCTGCGTTAGGATCCGAGCCTCGTATTGATTTAATAAAAGCCGATATAGTATTGTAATGGTTGTCATTTTTTCGATCATAAAGAGCATTGTTTTCCAGTAGTTCTCGAATAGTATTTACTGTTAATGTTTTTTCGCCATTATTATTGATTGTAGAATTGACTGCTAATTCAAAAGTATCCAAGGCTTTTCTTGCGTCTCCTGAAGACCCTGTGATTAGAATATCGATCACTTCATTATTGATATTTATCTTTTCATCAATATTTAGATATTCTTGGGTATTTATTAAAACTTTTTGCAATATTGTATACAAAGTCTTTTGATCATGAGTATCAAATTTGAATATCTTCACTCTAGAGATTAACGGATTAATAATTGAAAATCCCGGATGTTCAGTAGTTGCACCAATTAAAATAATTATACCATTTTCAATTAATGGTAAAAGCGAGTCTTGTTGGCTTTTAGAAAATCGATGTATTTCATCCAAAAAAAGGATAGTTTTAACTTTGTTTATACTTGTATTCGATAATATATCATCAGTAATTCTTCTTATATCAGTAATACCTGAAGAAACAGCTGATAATGCAGTAAAATTCATATCTATTTCTTGAGCAATTATTTTAGCTAGGGATGTTTTACCTGTTCCAGGTGGCCCCCAAAATATCATAGAAGGGATAGTTTTATTTTTGATAAGATTACGTAATATCTTACCTTCTCCAAGTATATGTTCCTGTCCTATAAAACTATCCAAGCTATTAGGCCGCATTCTTGAAGACAATGGTGATGATTCGCCTAGATTTTTTCTTATATTATGCTCAAATAATGACATGTTATATTAAATCGGTTACTTTAACCTCTACACAGCCTATTTTCCTCTTTAGTCATAAACTCTAATAATACAGGCTTGCCTGTACTCATTACCTCTTGTGCTCTTTTTATTGATGGTATGATCTCGGCAGGGTCATCAACTCTTTCACCATGAGCTCCTAATGCAGTTGCTAACTTTGCATATTCACCATATAAGTTGGTAAAACCAAAGTTTTCTGTAGCCTTAGGGTAATTAACTGAATAGCCACTTAAAACATGATTGTTAAAAACAATTAGAAGTACTGGGATTTTATGCCGAACAGCTGTTTCGATATCCATTCCACACATTCCTATTGAGGCATCTCCCATTATAGCTGCTACTGTTTTATCTGGTGCTGCAAGTTTAGCCCCCATTGAAATTCCTAGAGAATAGCCTAATTGACTTGAATTAGCCCAACCCATATACGAAC
>CAYOMB010000070.1:5412-7005 GCA_964404955.1 uncultured Dehalococcoidia bacterium | reverse complement strand
CCTTTTCTGAAACCTATTACTTTTCGCATATCTTTATCGGCCATGGCTAAAACTGAATGAGATCCGGTTATCATTTGTGCAGTCTTTTCTACAGATTCAATAAAGGAATATTCTTGTTTTAATAAATCTGAAATCAAAAACGCTATTATTTCACTGTCAGTCTCAGATTTAAATTTATATCCTTTGTATTGTAATTCAGTTTTTAATTCTTGATAATTTTCAACTATCCCATTATGGACAATCCATACTGATGAGTCTCCATCACTATGGGGATGGGCGTTTCTATCATCTGGTTTGCCATGTGTCGCCCAACGAGTATGACCAATACCAAAATTTCCTGGTATTCTGTATTCAATTAACATTTCTTTTAAATCATTGATTTTCCCAGCTGTCTTCATATATTCAATTTTATTTTCGGAGTTCAAAATAGCTAATCCACAACTATCATAACCGCGATATTCAAGTTTTTGTAAACTTGAAACGATTACGTCTTGAGCATTTCTGTACCCTAAATATCCAACAATTCCACACATAATTTAACCTTTGTATAAACCTCTTAATGACTCTGGTAGCAATTCAGCTATTTTATTCATAATTATATCAGTACCCATTTCAAGATCATAATTTTCCTCAATATGGATAGCTTCTCCAATATTTACCACGATTTTAGTAAAAGGGAAAGGGAATCTTAAGTATGAATTAATTTTACTTGTACCTGATATTCCAACAGGAATAACTGAAACTCCAGACTTTGATGCAATATATGCGGCACCTCGGTTCCCTTTTTTTAAACCAGAAGGTCCACTTCGTGTGCCTTCTGGAAAAAAACCAATAGCCTTACCTTGTTCAATTGCTTCAAAAACACGTACCAAACCTTTGCGGTCTAATGAAAACCTTCGTATAGGAATAACATGTAGTCCCTTCATTAAAATTGCTGATATTTTAGACTTAAATAGTTCAGTTTTGCCGACAAAGTTTATAGTTCTAGGCAACATAACAGCCAACATTGCAGGATCCAAATTAGCTGTATGATTTGAGACGATTAAAACTGAACCCTTTTTCGGTATATTATGTTTTCCAACAACAGTAACTTTAGCAAAAAGTTTATAACAAACTTTTCCTACAAAAATTAAAAAATTATATATCATAATTTTCTCGCTAAAATATTATTTAGTATAAAACTAACTACTCCTTCAAGCATCATTCCATCACTAACTACTATTGTAGCGTCATTTGCTATAACTAATGGTGATTCTTTTCTTTTAGAATCTAGTTCATCACGTCTCTCTAATTCAGATTCAATTTCATTCAATTCAGCAGATACACCTGAATCAATTAATTCTTTATGTCGGCGTTTTGCGCGTTCAGATATTGATGCTGTTAAAAATATTTTTAAACTATCCGGAACAACAACTGAACCTATGTCACGCCCAACCATAACAGTATTATCGTAACTAGCTATCTCTCTTTGTTGTTTGACAAGAAAATCTCTGATTTCTTTAAAAGATGAATAATATGAGACGTTTTGGTCGATAGCTATAGAGTGTAAAGATTTGGAGATATCAATATTGTTCAATTTAACCTTAAGATCTC
>CAYOMB010000070.1:1341-5312 GCA_964404955.1 uncultured Dehalococcoidia bacterium | reverse complement strand
ATAGAGTGTAAAGATTTGGAGATATCAATATTGTTCAATTTAACCTTAAGATCTCTCGAATCATCAAAAATTATTCGTAAATCCACATGATCTAAAAAGTCTCCGACTGTTGTTTTATTCTTAAAATCAACATTAGAATCTAATGCTGCATATGTAATTGCACGATACATTATACCTGTATCTAAAAAATTGAAATTTAGTTTTTCAGCTATAATTTTCCCTACACTTGTCTTACCAGACGCTGCAGGTCCATCAATCGCTATCACTGTTGTTTTAAGGCTTGTCATAAGGCTTATGATACCTCTATATTAATTTGTGATGCAATATTTAGATAAATTATAGGAATATATATGTCGAGAGATACCAAAATTGTTGCTATTGGTGGAGGTACAGGCCTGTCAAATTTACTTTCAGGCTTAAAACATAAAACTGTGAATATAACAGCAATTGTCGCTGTTACTGATGACGGAGGTAGTTCTGGTCGTATAAGAAAAGATTATAATATGGCACCACCTGGAGATATTCGAAATTGTCTTCTGGCATTATCTAACCTAGATAATTCATATAAATCTACTCTAAATTACAGATTTAAAAGTGAATCAAACCTATATGGCCATAATATAGGGAATTTACTCATTGCAGCACTAAACCAGCAAGAAAATAGCTTTAGTGAGGCTATAATTAAAGCAGGTTTATTATTAAACATTCAAGGTCAAGTATTACCAATTGCAGATAATCCAGAAGCTATTATAAAAGCTCAAACTAAATCAAAACAAATATTAAATGGTGAGTCAGAAATTGGAAAAAATATTGAAAAAATTACTGATATCTGGATTGAACCCACAAATATCACTATTAATCCATTAGCTAAATATGCGATTGATGAGTGTGATGCTGTAATTATTGGACCAGGAAGCCTCTACACTAGTGTTATAGCAAATTTCTTATTTAAGGGTGTAGCAGAAGCAGTAAATGGCATAAAAAAGCCAATTATATTTGTATCGAATATTACCAATGATAATGAAACTTCGGGTTTTACCATAAATGATCATATAGCAGAATTTAAAAAACATACCAATGTCGATATTACTCACGTCATATGTAATTCTACAAAAATACAAAATACTTCAGAAAGCCATGACTTATCTTTTGAACAATACTCACCCATAGATAGTATAAAAGTCATAAATGCTGATCTCATGAGTAGTCATTCAAATAATAATCATGATCCCAATAAATTAAGCGATACTATTTTTAGAATTCTAGAAACTTTACTTTAATTCATTTTTAAATAATTAATGGTATTGGCTATACCATCTTCAAGGCTTACTTTAGGCATCCATTTCAATTCTTTTGTAGCTTTTAAATTATTTAACACGATCTTATCAACATCAGATTTCCTTCTAGGCATAAAAACAGGATTATTTGTAGATTTAGTTAAAGATTTAATTATATTAAAGATTTCTATAACTGAAGTTGCTTTATTTGCTGAAATATTATAAATCGATTTATTTGCTGCATTAATCGCTAATAAATTAGCGTCTACTACATCTGATATATAAATATAATCCCTTTGTTGTGAACCATCTCCAAAGATTTTTACCGATTCTCCTTTTAATAAAAGTCCTGCAAAAATTGAAATAACTCCTGCTTCCCCAGAGGGGTTTTGCCTAGGACCATATACATTTCCATATCTAAGAATTGTATATTGATATCCATATAATTGAGCAAATACTTCTAAATATTTTTCAGAGGATAGTTTACTAACACCATAAGGAGAAATTGGATTAAGGGAAGAATTTTCAGAACACGGAAATTCATTTTGATTCCCATATATAGCTCCCCCAGTAGAACTTAATATTATTTTTTCAACAGATGTGTTTTTACAGGCCTGATATAAATTTAAAGAACCCAATATATTATTACTAGCATCTTCAGTTGGGTTCGATTCTGATACCGAAACACTACTTTGTGCAGCTAAATGAAAGACCAGATTTGGTTGAAAGTCTTTTATAACTGAACTGATATCTCCATTATATAAATCAACCTCATACAATTTCGCATCATTATTAATATTCAACCGATTTCCAGATGAGATATTATCAAGTATGGCTACTTCAAAACCTTCAACAATCAAACGGTCCACTACATGTGATCCAATAAACCCTGCACCACCAGTTACTATTATTTTTTTCAATTATTCCTCATCTAAGTTTAAAAATCATTTAAGTAAATATATTGTATTACAAAATACAATAGTAGCAATTGATTGAAAGAAAAAGTTATAAATATGTTGAAACTAATGCAATCTAATAATAGAATACACCGAGGTTAAATATGATTAGTCAAGAAAAAATAAAAACATTAGGTCCTGGACTTTTATTATGCTTTATTGTAGGAAGCATAATTTTCATAATGAGCCGACAAGTACAAAATTTATTGATCGATAGCCTATTACTTGCCTTAATTATTGGTATCGTATATAAAAATGTTTCTCCAAAATCTAATTGGTACAATGCTGGTGCTAAATTTGCTGGAAAACATATACTCGAATTTTCAGTAATGATTCTAGGTGCTAGTATATTTTTGCCAGATATTTTTGATGCTGGATTGCCACTTTTTTTGCTTATTTTGTTCGGTGTCATTGGAAGTATGATTATTGCCTATTTAGTTGGGCACTTGATACTAGGATTAAATAAAAAAATTGCCACTTTAATCGGTGTAGGAAATTCAATTTGTGGAAATTCTGCAGTTGCAGTAATGGCTCCAATAATAGGAGCTAGTGCAACTGATATCAGTGCAGTAATTGGTATAAGTGCTGTATTAGGAGCAGCACAAATTATTCTATTACCTTTACTGTTTTCAAGTTTAGGAATTACAGAATATCATTACGGAATTGTTGCAGGTATGGCAGTATATGCAGTTGCTCAAGTATATGCAGCGTCTGCAACAGTTAGTGCTACATCTGCTACTGTTGCAACAGTAGTAAAAATTACAAGAATAATACTATTAGGACCGCTCGTTGTAGTTGTTCAATTAATTAAAAGCTTTGGATCTTCAAATCCGAAACAAGAATCAGAAGAAAACTCTGGAAGTTTTTCACTTTTTAATTATTTCCCTTGGTTTGTTATAGGATTTATCTTTTTCTCTATTTTACGGTCTGTGGATATTATATCTACTGATGTTGGCGATCAGATTCGGCAATTATCAAAATACTTATTTGTAGTATCAATGGTTGCAATAGGTTTAGGAGTAGATATTAAAGATGTCCTCAAAGTTGGGCCAAAAGTAGCTTTAACAATTATATGCGTGATTGGATTCATGATAGCAATTAGCTTGATTATAGGGAGTAATATCTCACCATAATCATTCGATATTTTGATTGACTATATTACGATCAAGAAAAGATTGTATTTCTTCATCTTTATAGCCCAAATCTTTTAATATTTCCTTAGTATGCTCCCCTAGTAATGGGGCAGGTAAACGAGCAGATTTTACATAATCGTGATCGGACATTTTAAATGGGGGCATAACGTAACTTATTTTCCCTACTTTGGGGTGAGTATCTGACACAATCATTTTGTTTGAAATTACTTGATCATCTTTTAATAAATCATCTCTTTCCTGAACAATTGAACAAGGTATACTTTCTTGATTTAATTTTTCTATCCAATATGTACTATCTTTAGTTGGGAAAATACCTCTGAGTAATTCGGCTAAATCAGATGCGTTTATTACTCGATTTTCATAAGAATTGTAATCAGAATCTTCTATTAAATGATCAAGTTCTAATACTCGACAAAGCCCTGCCCATTGATTTGATTCCATTACTACAATCGCTATCCATTTACCATCAAAACATTCGTAACAAGAAGCCATAGCTGAAGGAGAATTTCCTGGAAGATTACCTTGATCATTTTCTACCCAGATTAATTGCTGCATTTGCATAGCCAAAGCTTGGTTAAATAATG
>CAYOMB010000070.1:0-1241 GCA_964404955.1 uncultured Dehalococcoidia bacterium | reverse complement strand
TTTTCTACCCAGATTAATTGCTGCATTTGCATAGCCAAAGCTTGGTTAAATAATGAACAATCGATTTTTTGGCCTTTCCCTGTTTTTTCTCGATCCCAAAGTGCTAACATTACCGAATATGAAAGCGACATACATCCAGACATGTCTGAAAACATTATTGGGTATGGTACTGGAGTTCCGTCTGGAAATTTTCTTAATGACAATACACCTGATTTTGCTTGAAGAACTATATCATAACCTGGGAGACTGGAGTCAGGCCCTTCATTTCCAAACCCACTTATAGAAACATAAATTAGTTTATCATTTATTTTAGACAGAGTTTCGAAATCTAGCCCAAATTGTTTTTCAGTACCCGGACGCATATTCAATATAAAAACATCCGTAGTTTTACATAAATCGGAAACTATTTTTTTGCCCTCTTCAGTCCGAATATCCAAAGATATACTTTTTTTATTTCTATTTAATGACAAAAATGGTTTACTCATATTCCATTTTGTTAAATATGGTGAAGTATAGCGGTGGCGCATAGCATCACCTCGAATGGTCTCTATTTTGATGACTTCTGCACCTTGATCGGCTAAATATACAGCTCCACCAGGGCCAAAATAGACTTGGGACATATCGATAACTTTAATACCTTGTAGTGGTAATGTCATGTATATCTCCTTAATTATTAAGAAATGGAGATGAAATATTTTATGAATGGCGACCCGGAGGGGATTCGAACCCCCGATCTCCACATTGACAGTGTGGTATGTTAGACCAACTACACCACCGGGCCAAATGAAACTCGAATATTATAACACAATCCCTAATGGTTGTATTGTGTTATAAAAAACATTCTTTATATCCCCTTCTCTAAATTATTTTTTTGCCAATCAGAATCAATATTTCCTTGGTAAAACTTTTCGGGATTTTCTTTAGCCCACAATTGTTTTCTTACAATCATGTTATCAAGCTCTAATTCTCTTACTTCATTTACACCTAATCTACCCTTATTTACATATTCATTAAATTTACCTAACGATAATTGATGATTTTGATTATTAGCATTAATAAAATCATCTTTGGGTAAAATATTTAACTTCTTGCCACTTAGCCATGTCTTGAGTAGATTTTTGTAATATGAATTTCTTATGTCAGCTTTCCCAAATTTCCAGTACTCTAATTCACCATATGAATTAATAAGTAATATATTAGGTACAACTTTAAAACCCATTAATTTACTTAAACTATTATCA
>CAYOMB010000069.1:0-7180 GCA_964404955.1 uncultured Dehalococcoidia bacterium | reverse complement strand
TCTTACGAATGTGGAATAATATACATCGACCTGACTCAATGGTTTTATGGCAAGATCATATTTATATTGGTGAATTAAATGGTATGGGGGGATTAGATGATGCTCCAGGTATGGGGCATAGAGTGGGAATATATGATCTTGATGGTAACTTAGTATCTCGATTTGGTGATTCAGAAGAAGGTGATGGTCCAGGACAATTTTTTGCACCACATGGAATAGCAGTTGATTCTGAAGGATCGATATATGTTTCTGAAGTTTCATATACTATACGAGGTTCAAGAATGGATCCTCCACGCGAACTTAGGAGTATTTCGAAATATAAAAGAGTTTAATCTACTATGTCGTTACCTTTAGAAGATATTAAAGTATTAGATTTTTGCCAAGTTTTTGCTGGTCCTGCAACAACTATGCATCTAGCTGATCAAGGAGCACAAGTAATTAAAATAGAAACACCTGAAGGTGATAATTCTAGAAATTTTGTGCCATTTCCAGGTTCTAATGATTTAAGTAGAGGATTTGTAGCACTAAATAGAAACAAAAGGACGATAGCTTTAGATTTAACGAAACCTGAAGGTTTAGAAATTGCTTATAAATTAGTTAAATGGGCTGATATTGTAGTTTGTAATCTACGACCTAGCGTGCCTGAAAGATTAAAAATCTCATATGAGTATCTTAAATTAATAAATCCAAAGATCATATATGCAGGCATATCTGCTTATGGAGAAAAAGGTCCTGATGCAACGTTGCCTGGGTACGACTTAATAGCTCAAGCTAAGTCGGGTATTACAACAACTCGAAGGAATGCGGATGGAACACCAATTGGATCTTTTATATACTATGCAGATATGGCAGTTGCTATGTTAGGAGCATATGCAATAATGGTTGCATTGCATGAAAGAAATACTACGGGCGTAGGACAAAAAATCGAGTTAAATTTATTACACAACTATTTAGCTTTGCAAGCAGTTCAGATGGTTAAAACTGAAAATGACAATCCTACAGACCAAGGTCGAGTTTTAACTGCATTAGCTACATCCTATTTGGCAAGTGATGGGAAATATATTCATGTGCATTCCGCATCAGGTCGTCAATGGGTTAACTTATGTAAAGCGCTAGATTTAGAACATTTGATAGATGATTCACAATTTGATACTCACCAAAAACGAGGGGAAAATGCCGAAAGTCTATTTCAAGTTATTGCTGCAGTAATAAACACAAAACCGGCAAAAGAATGGGAATCTATTTTAAAAGAAAATAATTCGCCAACTAGTGTGATACAAGAATGGCAAGAAGTTTGGATAGATGATCAGGTTGTTGCTAATGATATGATTATTTCATACGAGCAGCCAGGAGTTGGTGTAGTGCAATCAGTAAACACACCATTTAAACTTTCAAATAGTAATACTAATAACCGTGTATATCGGGCAGCACCACATTTTGGTCAGCATAATGAAGAAATACTAATTGAATTTGGTTACAGCCCAAATGAAATAGATAAATTTAAATCACTAGGTGTGATAAAAGATTCTATAGAGTAGTATTAAGAAATTTTTATTTTTCCTACTCCGTCTTCTATGCTTATTTCAGTACCATAAGGTTTAGACATGTCTTGGAATCTTTTTAAAACACGTTCATTTACTTCACTTCCTGGTTCTGCCAATACAGGTCTTCCAGCAATAGATCTAGGCAATCCCATGCCTAAATCAATAGGATAAAGTGAAATTTCTCTTAGCTTTTTTTCTGTAAATTTACATGTGGCTATAGCACTTTCCCATCCTTCTACTCTAGAGTTCCATCCTCTTTTCTTTCTTTCTTCATGAAAGTCAGAAGGAGTATCGTCATGTCCTAATCCAAATCTTTTCATTACATCATATGGTATCCATTGAGGAGTATCATTTTGTAAAATGAAGTCACCCAAACTATAAAAAATAGGCTTGCCATTATATATTTCGATACCACGGTCTCTATGTGGGCCATGACCTATAAATATATCTGCTCCATTATCAATTAGTCCTTTTGCAAGTGTACGAGTATGAGAAGATGGAAGTTCTGGAGAATTACTAGCACCATGATTGTGAAAGCTAAAAATGGTCCAATCTGCCATTTTAGTGGCATCTCTCATCCATTTATAGTTTTCCTCTAAATCTTCTTCTTCTGCAATTGTTTCCATTGAGAATTCTTTCCCAACAACAAATGTTGAACCAAATAAATTTATTTGTTGATTTTGTTCAATAACATTAAACAGGCTTTCTCCTAATTTTTTAAGTTCATTATATACAGATTCAGTTACCGTAAATTTTGTTTTATGGCGAACTAGATTACAACCAGGTCTGCCAATAGAATAAGGTGATTGTTCACCGGCCATAACTCCCATAGGAAATGGCCATGGTTCTGCACCAGTTCCTCTGGGGCCCCAGTCAGCAGCAGCCATAAGTGCAATTCTTCCTTTGGGGTTGTCGAGATAAGCAGGTGCTCTTGCTTCAGCTAAGTTCATTCCTGTACCAGCATGAGGCATTCCCGACTCTTCTAAAAATTCTAAATTAGAGATTATCCCTTGGTCACCAAAGTCTGAAGCATGATTATTTGCCGTAGATACAATATCAATTCCTAACCATCGTAATTCTTCAATACTTTCTGGAGGAGCAGCCATATAAGTACCTTGTCCGCTTCCGCCACCCGCATATGTGTTGGGATAATCAGCATAGTCTTGAAATAAACATTCGGCATTTGAAAAGCTTACATCTGCATTTAATATTATTTCTCGAAGTTTTAAAAAATATTCTTCACGAAAAACAGACAGTTTCCGGGATATAAGAGATTCTCCTGTTAAACAAATTTCTATATCTCCAGATTCAGCTTCATAGATCATTTCTGACTCCTTATTTAATTTTTAGAAATTAGTGTAAGTTATTCAGTTCTATAATAAAATAAATATATAGTAATTAACGAATTAATAGTACATAAAAATATGAAAAATACACTTATAAAACTTAATCATGTATCTAAACATTACGAAGAAGGTTCTGATAATCGAGAAATATTAACCGATATTAATGCTGAAATCAAAACAACTGAGGTTGTGTCATTTATTGGCAAAAGTGGTATAGGTAAATCTACTCTGTTAAATTTAATTAGTGGGATTGATGTCTGCGATTCTGGAGATATCACTATAGACGGAGTGTTTATCAATAAATTATCTGATACTAAAAGAACTTTATTTAGAAGAAAAAATATTGGATTTGTTTTTCAATTTTTCAATTTAGTTTCAACTTTAACCATTGAGGAAAATATAGCTCTTCCTCTTAAATTAAATAAGTTTGATCCTGAGACAACAAATCAAACTGTTGATAGATTATTAGAACATGTAGGATTATTAGATAGAAAAAAAAGTTTTCCCGACAAACTATCTGGTGGAGAGCAACAACGAATAGCTGTAGCGAGGGCGCTTTCTCATAATCCTAAACTTATTATAGCTGATGAACCAACAGGAAATTTAGATACTAACAACAGTTCTATCCTTATGGGGTTATTAGTTTCTCTGGCTAAAGAATATGGAACTACAATTATAATCGCTACGCATAGTGATGAAGTTTTGAAATATTCTGACAGGATTATGTCTATAGAGAGTGGTATTTTAATTGAAAAGTAAACATATTTTTTCGTTTCCTCCTTATATTCTATGGATTAATGCTTTTCGATATTATTTCCGTAGTTTTACTCAGAGTATTCTTGCAGTTTTAGGGGTAGCGGTAGGAATAGCCGTTTTTGTAGCAGTAGACCTCGCTAATGATAGTGCTAAACAGTCATTTAGAAACTCAGCTGTTAGTATTTTTGGAGACACAGAATTTCAATTAATGGGAAGTACATCTGGTATATCTGAAAACATTTATTCGGACGTAGTTAAATCTGCAGAATTACAACCTTTATTAAATCTAATCAGACCTATTATCGATAAACAAATTACGTTAACCGACAGTAATGGTGTAGAAGATAAATATCGACTGTTGGGTATAAATGTAATTAATGAAAATGTATTATCCGGTAATAATAAGTATGGAATAGATTTTTTAAATTCTTCACAAACAGGTTTCAATACTTTTGCCGAGAACCAAGTCTTTGTTTCATCAATTCTCAAAAATAAAAAACAATTAAGTATTGCTGATGAATTTTTAGTTGAAGATACTAATAATAAAGTAAGTATTGTTGGTTTTTTTCAAGGTGATAATTCTTTACAAAGAGAGTTGATGCAAAATGTAATAATTACTGATATCTCTGTAGCACAAAATATCACCAATAGTAATGGGATTCTTACAAGAATAGATATATCTAGTGTATATGACCAGAATCAAAAAATAGCTTTGGATAAATGGTTTTCTTTATTGCCTAGGGGAGTCCAGTTAATACCAAGTTATACTTATTCTGAAGCAAGAAAATCTATTACTAAGTCATTTGATACAAATCTACTTGCTCTAAGTTTATTAGCATTACTTGTAGGTCTGTATTTAATTTACAACATGATGACATTCTCGATACATAGAAGAAAAAATCTTTTTGGAACTTTAAGGGCGATTGGAGTTACAAAAAATGAAATATTTTTCTTGGTTCTTGTCGAAGGATTACTTATAGGTCTTATAGGTGCAATTTTTGGAATTATATTAGGTATATTATTAGCATATTTTCTTTTAGGGCTTATAAGTTCAACTATAAATTATCAATTTTTTTCAAGTTCACCTAACTCAATAGCTTTAGACATAACTATTATTTATCAAGCACTTATCTTGGGAATTTCTGGTTCAATTGTATCAGTATTGATTCCTGCTTGGAGTGCATCAAGAATTCAGCCTCGTGAACTCATAGATATTTATGGTAAATACTCTACATATAATAATTATCATATAGTTTTGTTTTTCTTAGGGTTACTGCTTTGTTCTATTGGTTATTTAATTACTTTAGCCCCAATAACAAATCTTATTATTGGATTTATAGCCATGTTCTTAGTAATTGTTGGCTTATCTTTAACTGTACCAACAACAACTCAAATAGTTCTTTTAATTATTAGCTCAATTTTAGAGAAAATTGGGAGACCTACTATAGTTACTCTTTCAGTAGAGACAATCAAAAATTCTCTTAACACTATAGCGATCTGTATAGCTGCTCTAAGTGTTAGTATAGCTATGACAATAGGAATAGGCTGTATGATTCAGTCATTTCGTGCGACAGTCGAAGAGTGGTTAAATCAATCATTGGTAGCTGATATTTATATAGCACCACCTACACTGGGTTTTGGACAAGACCTTAAAGGAATTGATGATGAATTTATTAAATATGTTAGTGATATACCTGAAATAGAATATATTAGCCAATTAGGCTCTTTCGAAATTTTCAAAGATGGATATTTATTAAATTTAATAGTGGTGGATTCTGCTGAAAAGATTTTTGATGAAGTTATCCAATTAAAAGAAGGTGAAAAAAAAGATATTTGGAATGACTTTGTACAAACAGATTCAATATTGATTTCGGAACCTCTAGCTTTTCAGAAGAATATTCAAATAAACGATACTTTTGACATACTGACTGATAGTGGTTTGAAAAGTTTTACTGTAAGAGGCATATATTATGACTACAGTTCAACTTCAGGAATTGCAATGGTTAGTAAACAGGTTTATGACAATTATTGGAATAATTCAAAAGTTACTTCTTTGGCACTTTATTTAAATGATTCACAAAACTCAGAGGTAGTATTTAACAAACTTTTAGATAAATTTGATACTGACTGGGATTTACAAATCATCTCGAGTAAAAAATTAAATAATGCCTCCATGGAAATTTTTGATAAAACTTTTGAAATAACTTTTGTATTGCGATCAATTAGTCTTATAGTTGCATTTATAGGCATACTGGGTGCTATAAGTGCTATTATCTTGAGTAGAGCCAGAGAATTTTCTATTCTCAAATCTATTGGTTTTACAAATAATCAATTAAGATCAATTATAGGTAACCAAACGTTGATTATCGGTATAATTTCAGGTTTGATTTCTATACCTTTAGGAATAATAATTACAAATCTTCTTATTCAAATCATAAATAAACAATCTTTTGGTTGGTCAATTCCAATGCAACTTTTACCTTCAGTATTTATAGAAGGCATAATTGTTGCTATTTTATCAGCTGTACTTGCAAGTATTTACCCTAGTGTAAAAATTAGTAGAAATAATATTCGTAAAGCACTGATGGGGGAATAAAATATTGAGCAAGTTTTTAAAATACTCTTTAATGATTGTAATTAGTTTCACCATTGTCGTAATGATTTACTTTTCTGTTGTTGCAACTGATAAACCCAAAACAATTGAGTCGTCAAATTTATCCTTATTGAATCTTCTTAGTGATAATTCCAGTATCTTTGCAGGTGAAATTCCCGAACCCAATAAAGAGATTTTGTTTCCTCAAGATCATTACGATCACCCAAACTTTAGAAATGAATGGTGGTACTTTACAGGGAATCTTAAAGATATAAATCAACAAGAATTTGGATATCAGTTTACAATATTTCGATTTGATAATAATGAAGGTAATTCTAATTCTTTATGGTCAGCTTCTGATATATATCTAGGTCATTTAGCGATTTCAGATATTAATAATTCAGAGTATATACACAAAGAAATATTTTTTAGAAAAAGTGATTTAGGCCTGGCTGGATCTGACATAGATAACAACAAAATATGGATTAGTAATTGGACAATAGAATTTGATGGTAATGATGTTCATTTATATGCAAGACAAGATGAAATAATATTAGATTTAATATTGAAAAGCAGCAGTACTCCTATTTTTCATGGCAACAAAGGGTATAGTAAAAAAGGAGCTGATAGATCTAATGCTTCTTATTATTATTCAGTTACAGATTATGAAACAATAGGTGAAATTGTTATCGATACAAGTGTTTATGAGGTGACTGGGAATTCATGGTATGACCATGAATGGAGCTCAGGCGTGTTACCAAATAATGTAATAGGGTGGGATTGGTTTTCAATAAATATGAATGAAGGTTCTCAATTAATGATTTATCAATTAAGAAATATTTATGATTTACCAACACCTTATAGTGCTGGAACATTTATCGATGAGAATAATAAAGTTATAAATTTAAATCAAGATCAGTTTCAATTAAAACCTATAAAGT
>CAYOMB010000068.1:0-7241 GCA_964404955.1 uncultured Dehalococcoidia bacterium | reverse complement strand
AATTATGGTTGGAATAATATTGGTTGGGGTGGAACAAATTATATTGGAACAAAAATTGGTAATGGTGAAGCTTTTAGAGATGAATATTTAAAGCCAATAATATCTTGGGTTCCTTCCATTGCTCCTAGCGATATCATTTTTTACGAAGGAAGTGAGTTTAGTGAATGGTCAAATGATTTATTAGTTACATCTTTAAAATTCAAAATGCTTCTAAAAATCAGTATTAATGATGGAAATGTTAGTAATGAAACCATTATTCTTAAAGATAAAATAGGAAGAATTCGCGATGTAGATATTAATTCAAGAGGTGAAATATTTCTAATAACTGATGAAACAAATTCTACAATTTGGAAAATAACCAATCCGAAAAGGAAATGATATGAAAATATCCATAATGGGTGCAGGAGCAGTTGGAAGTTATATTGGGCATAAACTAGCACAAATACGTATTAATGCCACACTTATTGCTAGAGGAAATCACTTAGAATCCATGCAAAAAAATGGATTATACCTAGAAACAAATGATGGAGTGAAACTTGTACCTGTAAAAGCTACAGATTCAATTAAATCAATAGAAAACTCTGACCTCATAATCTACACTGTTAAAACATACCATAACGATTCAGTTGCAAAACAAATAGCAGATCATATAAATCCTTATGCAAAAGTATTATGTCTTCAAAATGGTATCACTAGCTGGAGAGATTTAGAGGCAATTATTGGTAAGAATACGATAATACCTGGCCTTATATATATTGAAACACAAATAAAAAAACCGGGATATATTAACCAACAAGGAAATGTTGTAGATTTGGTTTTTGGCAGTATAGATGCTTCTCAAGATGATGTTATAAACAAAATGACAAAAATATTTAGAAATGCAAAAATTCCTTATACCCAATCTAACAGTATATTGCCTGAAATATGGAAAAAATGGTTTTTTATCGCTGTCTTAGCAGGTATGACATGTGCGTATAATACCAATATAAAGTCAATATTAGAAAATACAGTAACTCATGACATATTAAAACAATGCATGAAAGAAATAGAAGAAATAGGAATAAAAAAAGGGTATCAAACTGATTCCACTACCACTGAATCAATTTACCAATACCTTATTGATGAATCAGATGATTTGATAGCCTCTATGAAACTTGATCTCGATAATAAAAAACAAATAGAGATAAATGCTCTCAGCGGTGCTGTAATCAAACTTGCTGAAGAAACAAATACAGAGTGTCCTATCAATCTGGATATTTATAATAAAATAAACATTCTTTATCACAATTATTCGCAGGATTAAGGAAACCTATAAGCCGAGTTCTGTACCTTTGGTGTTAAGGTGGTGACCATCTATCTAGGTGTAATGTTACCATTACACTCATGCGACCTACCCGGAAACTACTCGAGCAGCTACGTTTCCCTATTCGGTCTTGCACCAAGTGAGGTTTACCTAATTCCTAACGTCACCGCAGGAACCGTGAGCTCTTACCTCGCGTTTTCACCCTTACCTAAATGAATAGGCGGTATATTTCTGTGGCACTTTCTATCAAGTTTCCTTGCCTGGGCGTTACCCAGCACTTTGCTCGATGGTGCTCGGACTTTCCTCTGCCTTTAAAAGCAGCAGTCACCTAGTTTCCTCAACCCTTCGAAGGATAAATAATATATGAAATATATAAATAAGTAAACTGAGTTTATATTGAAACACGTACTCGGTTTTGATAAACATTGATATGGTTAATGGACAGTTTTAGGATTAAACGTTTTGTTTCAGGTGATAATGAATCCCATTTGTTTGAAAAAACATTTGTAACAAACGTCAATAGTGAATTTGATTTCCATGCATCGAGTATTTCATTGTATAAATCGTGATCTGTACTATTCGATAAAAAATCTAAATGTAATAATTCCGTTATTGAATATTGAGGATGTTCTAGCGAGTATTCCTTCATATTGAATTCTGTTAGTAGAATCCAAAACAAATTGTAAAAAATATTATACGTAAGGTTATGACTTGTTGGCAGAGATGAAATTATTCTTTCGATTATATTAGATTCAAACTTTTCAGCTGATCTAGTCTCTGACATGCATATATTTTCATTCAAGTTAGATAAGCATTTATAATATTTATAAGAGCCTTTATTTAATCTGGATGAGTAAGTTTTCCAATACTGATGCTTTTGAACACCAACATAACTATTTTTACAATATCCACATTTAGCTAAACCTGATAATAGAAAAAAGTCCTTCTTTGGAAGTTTCCTATATGGAGATCTTGAAGCAATGATATCTTGTGCATTTCGAAAAATAGAAGAATCTATAATAGGTTGATGGTTTGAAATCTTTGTAAACCTATATCTTTTATAAGTACCCATATAAATTGGATTGGTCAATATCAAACGCAGAGATGCTATATTCCAGGGATTACCTTTTCGAGTTTTTAAATCTTTATTATTTAAATGTGCAGCAATTTTTCTCAATCCATAATTTGCATTTATATATAATGAGAAGATTTCTTTTATTATTATTGATTCTTGTTCATGTATTTTATAACCACCATCTATATCTTTAGCATATCCAAATGGAATTCTACCTAAAACCTTTCCTTGACTGGCTGGTTGCTGGAAATATTCAAGTGTGGATTTATTCACCTTATCATTGGTCAAAGATAAATGCTCTTTGAATTTATTATCAATGGGATCTGAAATTATTGATTCTACATTTATTCCAAGCCAATTGAGGAAATTAGTTAAATACATTAAATCCCAAAACAGTTTATTCATATTTAGTGGAAAATTAATAAAACATTTGTTTACGTTTTTATTATCAAGTATTGATCTAATAAATTTATGAAAAAGCAAGGGATTTAAATCCAAGGAACCTTCAAATACAAATGTTTGGTTATCGTTCAAATTTATCTGATTACTAAAATCCGATGAATATAGATATATTGAATTATTCATGATAGATAAAAAATTATAGCACCACAGGTTTTACAATAAGAAATAGTAGTGGATTGTTTAAGCGAATTTAATTCTCCTGTAGGCAGCTTAACATTACAGGCAGAACAAATACCTTTTTCTGTTACACCAACAGCATTTGGTTTTCGTTTTCTAATAAGATTATATTTTTCCAAGTAGGTTTTATCGACAGTTTTAAGTAAATATGATTTCTCTTGTAAAAGGTTTGTACGTTGTGTGTGTAAATTTTCTAATTTAACTTGAAGAGATATTTTTGAATCATTTTTTTCTGTTACAGCTGATTCATATATCACAGTTGTTGTTTGTAATTCTTTTTCAAATGGTTCTAACTTAATAATACATTGTAATGATTTTTCTTCATAACCGTCAGTTTGTGACTTTAATGTGTCTATTTCGATTACAGTTGCTTCAGATTGTTTACTATTTGTTATCTCTCCGCCATACAATCGAGTTTCTAAGTTTAGAATTTTGTTTTTATTAGTATCAATAGAAATATTCAATTGATTAAGGGCCTTGTTCAATATATCTATATTGTTTTGAAGTTTTTGGATTTTTGTTTGTATCGCTTGAAGGTATGAATTGTCATTGATCTCATTTTCTAACAAGGAGATTTCTTTTAGGCAGGAATCCATTAACAAGTCTACAGATTGTAATTCAATTAAACTTTTCATTTTTCACCTGTTTCAATGAATAGTTAGTATGTGGATTATAAAAGAGATATTCAGATTTTCCTATCACTTATTTATCATTTTATATAAATTATATGGATCATTTGTAGCTATGCCATCAACTCCTAATTGAATGAGTTTTTGATCTAATTGGGTTCGGCTGTTTGAATCTACTATTAATATTTTACCTTCTGAATGAAAATATCTTATCAATGTATCAGTAACATCATTGAAATTTACATGTACAAGATTAGAGTTAATAGTGTTCATAAAATTTAGTGATTGTTGAGTTTCTTCATTATCAAAATGGTAACCTAAAACAATGTTTTTATTTCGCTGACTAAGTTTTTCTAAGTATGTGTATTCTGAAGAGAATATTTCATGATTGTTAATGCAATTAAATTGTATAAGAGTGCTTTCAATCGAGGCTTCAATTCCAGGTTTCTGATTTGGTTTTATTTCTATAGATAAAATGATATTACTATTAATAAGTTTCAGTAATTCTGGGAAGGTTAAGATTCTTTGGTTTTTAAATTCCTTGCTGAACCAACTACCAATATCTAAATTTTTTAAATAATCTAATGATTGTGAATGAACTAAACCATGTCCATTACTTTTATTTTCCAAATATAGGTCATTAAAGACAACTAAATGACCATCAGAAGACATTTGAAGTGCTATTTGAATAACATCGGCATAATTATCCATAGCTGATTCTAAAGAGATATATGTATTTTCAGGAAATCTTGATGAATTTCCATACTTTGCAATAATTAAAGGACGAGATTCAGAGACTAAAGAATAAATATTATACGGGCGCATTAATATCAGATTGAAGAGGGTTTAGAAATTAAATTGGATAAAGATAGTGAAAAGATTGTTTCAAATTTGCGTATAAAGATTTGAGCAAAATCGAAGGACGAGGGTGGTTTTTTATTTAGATCTTGTATTGACGTGATTCCCTTGTCTTTAATACCACAAGGTATAATGTAATTGTACCAAGACAAGTCGGGTGAGATATTTATACTGCAACCATGTAAAGATATACCATTACTAATCTTCACTCCTATTGCTGCAATTTTACTATCTCCAACCCATACTCCAGTCAATCCCGGAACACAATTAGCATAAACATCATATTCATAAAGAGTTTCGATAATACATTGTTCCAACATTCTCACATATTGGATGGGCCCTTTCAGTCGTCTAACAGAAATAATTGGATAAATGACTAACTGACCTGGTCCATGAAAAGTAATTTCACCCCCACGATCAGTTTCTAAGATTTGAGCACCCAAATCTTGCAATAAAGCAGGACTTTCTAACAAATCTTCTTCTTTACTTCTACGTCCTTTAGTAAATACTGGAGGATGTTCTAAAAAAAGAAGCTGATCACTGATTTTGTTTGCGGTACGTTGTTTGTGTAATGATTTTTGCAAAGATAATGCAGTATTATAATCCAAAGTTCCAAGCCATTTTGTTTCACAAACTGAATTACTCATACTCTAATTATAAACTAGATTAATAAATTATGGTGTCTTCTCCAAGTTTTTGAAGACCGTCGCGAACATCCCTCATAAAATTACCACTTTCAGCTCCATCAACTACTCTATGATCAAAAGACATACACACATTCATCATATCTCTAATTGCCATTGCGCCATCCTTGTTAACAACAACTCGTTTAACAATAGCTTCAGTGGTTAGGATTCCGACTTGAGGCGGATTGACTAATGGTTGTGAAACTATGGATCCTAAAGCTCCGGTATTATTGACTGTAAAGGTTCCACCTTGAACGTCATCAAGTGTTAATTTATTCTCTGATGCTCTATCAATAAGATTCTTTAGGTATTTAGCTAATCCTGCAATACTCATAGTGTCAGCATTATGAATTACAGGAACGACAAGTCCATGAGGTGCAGCCATAGCAATACCTAGATTTATTCGGTTTTTTATAATTATTTTATCTCCACCCCATGAAGAATTTAAAAGAGGATTTGATTTAAGTGCATCTGCAACAACTTTTATTACAAATGGGAGGTAAGTAATATCAACACCTTCTTTTTGTATGAAATTTTGGCGTATATTTTTTCTAAGAAGAACTAGATTAGTTACATCTACCTCGTGGTAACTCCATGCTTGTGGAATTTCATTACTCTTTACCATATTTTCAGCAATAATTCTTCTAAGTGGTGTCAATTTTAATTCAGTTTCATCTTCTTGAGCATTGATAATGACAGGTGCTTGTCCAGTAGTAGTAGATTTGACAGCTGAATCTGTAGGAGAGTAGTTGATAACATCTTCTTTAGTTACACGGCCTCCAAGACCGGTACCTTTAATTTTTGACAAGTCTATGTTTTTTTCAGCAGCTAATTTTTTTACAACTGGTGAATATCTCACCTTATTCGAATTGTCAGTCTTTTGTGGTGTTGTTTGTGCTTCAGGGGAACCCAATTTAGCCAATAAGTCAGGTGGTATTTCTGGTTCTTCTCCAGATCCTGTAGGTCCTACCGGTTTGACATCCTTTAAAAAAATACCTGCACTACTAGCGGGTGCAATAATTTCAGAGGAGGTTTCTTCTTTAGTTTCAGGTTCTTTAACAACTTCACCGGCATCAACACCATCTGCGTCCATTTCTGCAATTGGTGTACCCATTGGGACTACTTCACCTTCTTCAACTAATATAGCTGTTAATTTTCCATTAAATGGAGAGGGTACTTCCATATTTACTTTGTCGGTGACAACTTCAAGTAATGGTTCGTATTTTTCTACGGTATCTCCAATATTCTTAAGCCATTTACCAATAACACCCTCTGTTACTGATTCTCCGACGTGTGGAAGTTCAATCTGAATTGACATATTTGTTTCCTTATAAAGTTTAATTAGTACTCTAAAAGTTTCTTTGCTGATACAACAATCTTTTCAGCACTTACCATAAATTCATCTTCCAAAGTAGGAGCAAATGGCATTGCTGGTACTTCTGGGCCAGCTAATCTTGTAACTGGTGCATCTAAAAAGTCAAATGCTTCTTCTGCAATAATAGCAGCAACTTCTGCACCTACTCCAAGAGCTTTGTTATCTTCATATACTACTAAAGCTTTAGAGGTTTTCTTTACTGATTCAAGTATAGTTTCGGCATCAAGGGGTCGAACAGTTCTTAAATCAACAACTTCAACGCTGTATCCTTCTTCTTGAAGCATCTCTGCTGCTTCAAGGCAATAATGGACCATTAAGCCATAACTAATAAAAGAAATATCGGTTCCTGAACGTTTAACATCTGCTTTACCAATTGGTATTGTATAATCTCCATCTGGTACTTCTCCACGTACAAGCCTGTAGGTTTTTTTATGCTCTAAGAAAACGACAGGATCATTATCTCGAATAGCAGATTTCAAAAGACCTTTAGTATCATATGGATTTGAGGGAGTAACAACTTTTAAACCAGGTGTATGAGCAAAATATGCTTCAACACTTTGAGAGTGATATAGTCCACCTCTAATTCCACCACCATATGGGGCTCGAATTACCATAGGTAATCCAACGGCACCTTTTGTCCCATATCTTACCCGTGCAGCTTCTCCAATTATTTGAT
>CAYOMB010000067.1:4044-7315 GCA_964404955.1 uncultured Dehalococcoidia bacterium | reverse complement strand
CTACCATTTCTTGGAGTTCTTCTAGCATTAGCATCCCTTCATCTTCTGATTCTGTTTCATCATCAAAGCTCAGCATACTCTGTAGTTGGTCTAAAGGTTGATCCATGCTTTCGGCTTTAGCACACATAATCATAATGCTATGTACTAAGGAGTTTAGTTCCAATGCTTTCTCTTGTGCTTCATCTAGAGCATACCAAATCATATTAGATTCTTGGTCGGCACCTTCACACTGTGCATATTCCGTTAGTAACTCTTTGATCTCTTGTTCGTCTAAACTATAAGGATTATCATCCATTGTCATATATATCACCTCTCTTCTGAGAAGGATTATATCATTATTTGCGTTCATCTAATTGCCTCAATAATTACAAAACACTAGTAAGGCTTATAGATAGAGTGGCAGTTATACCAATACTAAACATATATAAATTTAATCTTATTACTAGAATAAGATTGAGAATTTACTATCTAGAATAAGTTTAATTCTGCTTGGATCTCCATATATTTAAAATCTCTTCACTTTCTAGTTGAAGTACACCCGTGGTAAGAGATAGTTTGTCTCCAAAATTTGCTAGGTTTATTAGCTTTTCTACTGTATATCCACTGTACTGATTTTCGCCATCTTTTCGTCTACCTCCTAATACGAGTCTTGTTATTCCTACTGCCATGATTGCACCCAGACACATTGGGCAAGGTTCCCAAGAAGCATAAAGTGTCGCACCAGGAAAACTAAGCGTTTTTGTTGAAATGCTTGCATTTCTTAAAGCCATAGTTTCTGCATGAGCAGTTGGATCAAATGTACTGTTTACTACATTCCGACCTGTATGAATTATTTCGCCATCCATGGCAAGTACTGCCCCAAAAGGCTGGTCGCCCAATTTTATACCTTTAACAGCTTGATCTATTGCTATCTGCATCAATTCTGTATCATTCAAAATTGTACTTCCTCCTAAAAATTCCTCTTAAATATAATTCTCAAAATGTGATAGTTATAAAAAGAGGTTTAGTTTTGAGTCTAAATTTTACAATAACCATTGATATTGTTAGGTAGTTCTAGAGAAAGTTTTATAGTTAATTTTCTTTTTGCAGAAAAACAAATATACCAGTTACTAAGAAGAGTAACCACGTTCCTAGCCATCCGATAAAAGCAACTGCATCAAACGCCCCTAGCCCCACTTCAGATAATATAGCAATTGCAGAACAGATTGCGAGTAATACTCCAATAATTCCTTTTCCAATTTTCTTTTCAATGGCAAGCCCGGCACCTATTAAGAATATACCTGCCATCATAGCTAGAAATCCATAGTCGAAAGCTGTAGCAGCAGTAACTATAGCAGTACCATTTGAATATAGTTTTTCTGATTCTAGAGCGACAAGATCAGACATATTGATTGATATAATAAGTGGTAACATCGCGATTAAAATCAACCCACCGATTTCGGATAATATATGATCTGATAATTTTCTACTTAAGTAATGAAGGCCTATAATTAAACAAGCAAATCCAAATGTGGTTACAAATGTAATAATCTGTATTTGTGATTTATTGGCAATAAGTACATTCAGTTTATCTGAAGGTGACATATTATCAGTGTCGACTCCAAAAAACATCCATACTCCCATAGTTAAAATAGTACCGAGTATTAATAAAGAACCAATAATTTTCGATGTCATATTAACCTCCCATTTTATATCTGGTATATATTCTGGGTGATAGTATAGCATATATAAAACAATAATATTTTATTTATTTATATATATCGTAGTAATTACAAAATATAATAACGTAAATCGTAACAGTTATTACTAAAGTTATTAATTATGGGTTGTGTCTTTTTTCAGTAGTTTACCGCATTGAATTGCTATGAGTGCCTCGAAACCAATCCAAAGTAAATAATAAGGAATTATCATAAGGTTTCGAGGGGTAATTCCTTCATCTAATCCTACATTTCGTATTATTTTTAATATGAGATTTATGGAATGGAATGATACAAGTAACCATGCGAGAATTCTTATGAAATGAATGATAGTACGTTTCATAGTTTAATTATTGACCTTCGAAAGTTGTGTAGTTGGCTTCATTTGAACCTGTATTTGCAACAACAATAACTCCAATAGAATTATTACCAAAACTATTTCCTCCAGCATTGTTGCTATTGCTACAAGAATATTGTAAAGATCCTCTCGATTGGATGTAATAAGTTCCAGAATCACTCGGCGCAGTAAAACTGAAATTTTTTGTTATATTCCCTCCACCATAAGTTCCCCCACTTCGTAGACATGTATTATGAACATCTTGAACCCGTAAGTAGAATTGAACTATACAGCCAGGACAGTAACCACTTGTATGTGTATATGTTAAGTTACTACTAACATTCACAGTCGAACCAGGGGTAACAATAGCATAAGGTTTCCCTGTTGAATTGATATTTAAGTTTGTCCAGTTTAATGTGCGACCTGCATAGCCATGAGAATGTGTTAATAGGTTATATGAAACTGTTTGGGTTGGATCAATAATATTTATTTGCGGAATAGAAATATTCTGCGTTCCCATAAGGTTGTCGTTATTATCCTTGTATGTTCCATCTGGATAATAAGTTTTAGTAAGTGTTTGGTTATTATTTAAAGGTGAAACTATTTGTGCTTTTTGCCAGGTATATGTACCAGTTTTAGGTGTTGAAATACTCGCATTACAGGTAAGTTCGTGTTCGTTAATTTGTAATGTTTCACCAGTAGAAGTATCTTTAAAATCAACAATAAGCCAAGGTGATCCAAGATTATATGTTCCAGAAATATCACATCCTACCAAGTTTAAAGATCCGCCTTTTATTCCAGTAACAGTACCGTTATTAACATTACTGTTGTCGTAAGAACTATTAAATGTCACTGAAAAAATATTAGCATAATCTTCAGGAGTTGGTGCAGGCGTAGGTGTAGGTGTAGGCGTAGGTGTGGGTGTAGGTGTAGGCGTAGGTGTAGGCGTGGGTGTAGGTGTAGGTGTGACGACCGGTGTCGGAGTGGCAGCAAAATCAAAATATAGGTGTTCTGCAGTTATTTCGTGGTTAGTTATTTTGTTGGTGGGATCGTCGACATTTTGATCAACTTTCCCAGTATTCCAATAAGTTGAGCGAATATTATTTTGATCTTTCATATTCACACGATCCCATAAGTAATATCCTCGATCACTCCAAAAATCACCTTCTACGGTTAATGCAATTTTGCAGCTTAACATTGCTTTGTTGTCGATAATTACATTATTAAATCCAAAGCA
>CAYOMB010000067.1:0-3944 GCA_964404955.1 uncultured Dehalococcoidia bacterium | reverse complement strand
GGAGTTGGAGTAGGAGTTGGTTTAGGAGTAGGAGTTGGTATAGGCGTAGGTTTAGGAGTGGGAGTAGGAGTAGGAGTAGGCGAGACAGAAGTTGCTGTTGGTTTTGTAGCAACTGGTGTAGAAGTTGTTTCAGGTTTAGGGGTAGGAGTTGCAGTGGGAGCTTTTGTTGGTGTAGGGACAGCAACAGTTTCTGTATTTGATGCTGTTTCAGTAGTTATTACAACTGAGTTACTTGTGGAACTTATTATCGAATTTGAAGTAGTTGTATCTTCTTTTAAATCAGGTTTTTCATAATAAGTTTTGAGGGTTGAATAATTATTTTCTATTTCATTTAATAATACCGGATTTAATTCAGAAACTATAATGGTTGGGTCGTCTCCTGCAGTAGCTCCAGTAACAATACCAATTAATTGACCGCATAAATCAAATACGGACCCTCCATTAAAATCCTCTGATATCGCGGTTTGAGAAGAAAATACATAAGTATTTAAACCTGTAAGATTTGATCGAGAAGATTGATATGAAGCGTTGATGGTACTATAAGGTCCGTTAAAAACATAAGAGCCAGTAATAGCAATTTCATTTGGGATTGGGGTTGATCCTTTAGTTACGATCCCAGTTAAACTTGATGGAATTTGAGTCTCAATAATACCTATATTTGCTGAGGGATAAACTTTCGCGTTTAAACCTTCAGAGACAAAGCCACCATAGAAATGAACAGAGAGTTCGGAATTTGATGAAATTTTTTCTGCGATATTATTTGCACTTGTAATTATGTAGCTTGTACCTTTTATTAAAACCCCTGTTATGTAGCCTACATCTTTAATTTCAACACTTACCAAGGCTGGTTGTACATACCATTTAGGGTCTTCGATAATAGTACAATCACTAGGTTCAACACCATCATTGGATTGGCATCCAATCAAAAGCATTAAACTTATTAATATCGACGGTAATTGTATATTTTTAATTATCATTTATTAGTATTGACTAAGTGATTAGATAAGGAAATTTTAAACTTAAAAACTTATAATTACAAATTTAGTTAATAATAGGAGACCCATGGTGATGTACTAGGTACCATTGGTTTTCAACTCTACGGAAAATATTTGTAGCTTCTACTCTACCTTCATTAACTTTTCCATTAACTACTGAACGTAGAGATTCAGTACAAACAATCCATCCCCATTCCCCTTCGATTGTAATAGAAGATTCAATTATGGTGAATTGCATCACCATGGTATTGTTGAATATGTTTGTCCAGCTTTGTAGTATTTCTTTTCTTCCTTGAATTAAAGGCCATCCTGGATGGATACAGGTAACTGCTAATTCTTTATCCCATAATTCATTCATTTCCTCTATATCGAATAATTCAAACGCTCGATAAAATCGTGTATTTGCTTCTATTAATGAATCAGTTGTTTCCATTTTTATTACCCTTAAATCTATAAGTTATTAGCACTATTACAACAACTAATATTATGGCTGAAAACCCTGAAATTAGAGCAGATATATTTATTCTGCTTTGTGTAGTGTTTACACTATCTACCTGTTCTAAAACTAATTCAGGTGTTTTTGTGGTTGACTGAATTTCCTCGGCTGGCTGTATTGGTTTATTTTCATTTACTTCCCCGGGTTTTGGAGTTGGTTCACTTTCATTTAGTTCTTGGGGTGTAGGAGTTGGTTCACTTATATATATAGGATTGATATACCAAGCTATTTGTGCTGATGAATTAAAATATTCAGTATCGCCTGATGCATACACTGATGAGAAAATTTCTTTAGATCCTACAGAAAATACATATCTCAATACACCATTGGATTTTAAGGTAACTCTGACTATAGAATCATTTTGTAAGATTTCTTGATGAGAAATCACTCTGATTAGGTTCATTTGACTGTATGGTTCATAGAATGTACTTCGTATGTTAGATTTGTATAATTCCTCAACAGATTCACTCTGATTTTCAGAATTTAATAATTTTTCAATGGTAAGTTCAGGTAGATAGTTTTCTTTAATTTGATTTTCAGGTTCTTGATCTGGGATTAAAATACTAAACTTCAATATTTTGTCGGAAAAATTATTGAGATTAAATATTATTTCTTCATCCGTAGACTCAAATTCGCCATAAAATGCATGAGATACAGATGCGTCACTTAAATCAATGGTTGTTTCTGTAGGCGATTTAATTATTTTAAATGGTTGATGTGCGTATATTCTATTTGTTTGTAAAATAAAAATTACTAATATTAATAAAATTACCCATATATACTTCAATGATTTTAAGTTTGTTGTTGTAATATCTCACCTCTTTAATATACCAATGCAGGATATTTGTCATGTCTTGCAATTTGGTCTTCTTTCCATAGTTTTGCATCATCTTGTGGAACGTTGGGATCTACTGTTTCATTAACTTTTTCGTCAGTGAAAGTTTGATCTGAAATTTCTTCATCACAACTACTGGTACAACTTATCAGTAATAGTAAAAAAATTAATATAACAATTAACTTTTTAATCCTTCACCTCAACTATTATTCATAGATTTCGGTTCACCACGTATAATCGAAATTACTGCGGATATATACATTATAAAACCAGCGATAATAAACGAATTTTTCATTCCACTTATAAATGATAACTTAATACCATTATCTGATGAATCAGTAATATTTGAAAGATTTGGCTCAAAGTTTAATTGAGTCATTGTAATAACGACTATAGTTGTAGCTATTGCAATACCAGATAAACTTGCTGTTGCCCTAGTCAGATTCATAAATCCTGATCCAATACCAAAGTTGGAACTATCGATAGAGTTCATTATTGCACTATTATTTGGGGACATAAATATTCCGGCACCACATCCTTGAAGTGTTAATCCTAGTAATATAGCTGTAATACTAGAATTAATATTGAGATAAGCAAGTAATAGTAATGCTGAACCACTAATTGCCATACCGAATGCGGTTAACCATTTGGTTCCAATTTTATCAGACAATTGACCACTAAATGGTCCAATAATAGCCATGGAAAGTGCGCCCGGAGCAAGTAGGACTCCTACAGTTGTTGTTGTAAATCCCATTATTTGAATCAAATAGAAAGGCATAAGAAACCCTGAAAATGACATACTTAAAAATGCCAGAAATCTAGTTGTAACGCTTAGAGAAAAAGTTTTTACCTTAAAAAAATCTAAATCTAATAATGGATCTTTGGTAGTTTTTTCTTGCCAAATAAATAAGAAAAATAATAATAAGCAAAGAAAAATGCCAGTACTGATATAGAACGAAGTCCAGCCTTCTTGATTTCCAAATGTTATAACTAGAAGGAAAATTAGAAGAGTTGCAGTAGATAAAAAACTACCTCTCCAGTCAAATGAAAACGCACCAGTAATTTGATTAGGTTGTATGTTGAGTTCTTTATTTCTAAATATAATAAGTGCAATAATTATCCCTAATCCACAAAGTATGACATTGAATATAAACAAAGCTCGCCAATTGTAAATATTTGTTAAATATCCACCAATTAGTGGTCCTGCTATAGCACTAAATCCAATTATGGACATATATAACCCCATGGCTTTACCCCGTTGTTTTCGTCCAAAAATGTCAGCTATCATAGCCATACCATTTGCTTCGATTGATGCTCCACCAAAACCTGCTATAACTTTGGCAATTAATATAATTGAATAGGTAGTCGCAACACTTCCAATAATTCCTCCGATCATCAAGGTAAGAAGGCCAGTTAGAAATATTGGTTTTCTGCCGATTTTATCAGCTATTTTCCCTAAAGGCATAAACAATGCACAGACTGTTAATATATATGCCAACATTATCCATTGTGCATGAGGTAAGCTTAATCCAAAATGATCTGTAACTTTGGGTACGAGAATTTGTGCTGAAGTTTGCTCAGTAACACTGGCAAAAACTCCAAAAGCAATGGCAAAAAA
>CAYOMB010000066.1:0-7341 GCA_964404955.1 uncultured Dehalococcoidia bacterium | reverse complement strand
CTTTTCCAGTTTTATCTATAATTTCTATACAATCTCCAAATAATTGATCAGGGTACTCTTCAGGCGTTATTCCACCCTGTATTTTGGATCTCACCTCGTCACTTACTTCTTCCCATGTAAGAACAGCTGTAGTCCCATCTTCTAATCGGTAATGATCATGGTGATAATAATCATTATAGTATTCCCATATAACATTACTTTTCGAATCTATTTCAATAATTCCTCTGCCAGACCCGCCCATTGGCCTTATGTGTTCAGAAATAAACTCAGGATGTCTTAATCGGCAAAGAAGATTCCCATTATCAAGAAGATATCCGTATCTTATTCCTCTTTGCGAATGCCACGAGTGTACAAGGTTACCTTCCATATCTATGAGAACAGCTTGGGAGTCTGCAGAAAGACCTCCTCCTGTTCCTGTAATCAAAGTGTAACCATCAAAGTATTTACTTTTATCTTCATAAATTAGTCCAGTTTGATGATGTTTTGACCATCCCATAGTAGAAATCTCCCTCTTTTATGAATTTGATCTTTCTTGATCTTTTAATACTCTTCGTAGCAATTTTCCAGAAGGGTTTTTGGGTATAGCGTCTATAAATTCAATTTCTCGAATTCTCTTAAAAGTTGCAACTTTCTGAGCAACAAAGTCCATTAGGACATCTTCAGAAACTTCTTGTCCTTGTTTTGTTACCACAAATGCTTTGGGTATTTCGCCAGCTTCTATATCTAATTTACCAATGACAGCAACATCTGATACAGCATCATGTTCTAGCAAGATCCCTTCCAATTCTGCTGGTGGAACTTGAAATCCTTTATATTTGATCAACTCTTTTTTTCGATCTAATATCCAGACATATCCATCTTTATCCATTTTTACGATATCGCCAGTTTTTAGCCAACCGTCACTTGTTATAGTTTCGGCTGTTGCAGTTGGGTTATTGTAATATCCTTGCATTATTTGAGGGCCACGAATTAAGAGTTCTCCTATTTCGCCTGAGGGCATTTCAATACTTTCATCATCTACATCTACCACTTTTTCTTCTGTATCTGAAACTGCTGGCCCAATTGAACCAGGTCTAATAAGATTTGATTCAATAAAGTCAACATTAGTGATTGGGGAAGATTCTGTTAATCCATATCCCTGAGCTATTGGAAATTGTAATAATTCTGATAATCTGGATTGAAGCTCTCCCGATAAAGGAGCTGCACCAATAAAGCCTGCTCGGAGAGAACTAATGTTGAAGTTTTTTACAGCTGGGTATTGGCTTAAAGCAACTGCAATTGGTGGAACTGTATAAAGAAAAGTAACTTTATGTTTTTCGATAATATCTAAGAACAAGTCCATATCAAATCGCCCCATAAGCACCTGGGTACCGCCTACTGCTATTGTCCCGGACATCAATACATTCATTCCATAAATATGGAATAAGGGTAGATGAACTAAGACAACATCTGTGTGATCGACGGCTGAACCTTCATTTGGTCTTTCTATTAGTTGCCTTACATTACTATGAAGGTTAGCATGAGTTAGCATTACTCCTTTTGTTAATCCTGTTGTACCACTTGAGTAAGGCAAAGCTGCTAGATCGTTATATGGATCTATAGAAATATTTGGTGGCTCAGTGGAATTTTTTGATATCAAATCCCAGAAAGAATTTTGAATAGTACGGTTTTTGGTAATTGGTATTATAGTTTTAATGGAAGGTATTTCACTTCTTGCTGATTCTAAAAGTTGAGTAAGTTCTTCATGAACAATAACAATTGTAGCTTCTGCATTATTCAATTGATGAGCTATTTCAAGTTCTTTGTAGCCAGAATTAATTGTAGTAACTGTAGCGCCACTTTTTATAATTCCAAAGAAGGATATTTCGAATTCAGCACAATTGGGAGATATAACTCCTACACGATCACCTTTGGTGACTCCCATTTGTAGTAATGTGTTTGCTAATTGATTAACGTGGTTTTCAAATTCAGCATAAGTATATGATTGGTCAGTATCAACTATTGCAACCTTGTTTGGCATCTTTTGAGCTGTTTTAGTTAGTATGTTGAAAAGTGCCTCTGGTTGGTATGGTTGTAGAGAATTCCTGTATATTCCCATTTAATATACCTCCTATATTCTAATACAAAAGATCATACCACATCTTTTGATTAAATTAGGGCCAATTTCTGAGTCATTATCTAAATTGAATTATTTGTTAGGATGATTTCTGAAATAACAGATTCTAGTTGCTCAGACGTAGTCGGGCCTAAAATTTTCATAATAATTTCCCCATCAGAATTGATGAAATATTTTTCCGGGATACCAGTAACACCAAATTCAATAGCCACCCTGCCTTCTTCATCTATTACATTTCTATAACTTACGTCATATTCTTTGATATGAGAATTTATTGCACTCTGGTTATCCCAAATAGCAATGCCTATGAATTCAATATTATTATCAGATAAGTTTTTATAAGATTGTTCTAATTCCTCAGCTTCTTGTATACATTGTTGGCACCATGAATTCCAAAAATCTACCATGGTAACTGTTTTTCCATTTGAAGAAATGTCTAGTTTTGATTTATCTCCATTTAATTTAGTAATTGTAACTTCCGCTACAGGTATATTGTTCAGATCAATTTTGTTATATGTTTCATTTATTCCAAACGCCCCTGTATTTCCTGAACTTTTTAATAGCCCATATGCCAGTATATAAACAATTACTATAATTGAACCGACAATTAATATGAGAGAAACTATATTAGCTGGCGTAAATTTAAATTTCATTTTCAGGCACTGAGTCCTTCGAGGCTTTCTCAAGAAGTATATTTTTTAGGTGAGCCCTCTTATTTAAATAACTCTTTTCATCAATGTATCCATTTTGATAAATGTTATCAAGATTAGCAATTATATCGAGGATTTCAGTTTCAGACATTGTCGATAATGATTTCCGCCTGGATATAATTAAATATATTGATAATGATGCAATCGTAATAATTCCTAAAGATATTGGTATAAATGTTAGGGGATTGTTCCCAATATACTGAATGAACTTTTTAAAAATACCGATAGTAGGCAAATCATCAAAAATGATACTGATTGCTTCTGCATTTTGGAATTTCCCAAATTCATATTGTGTATAATTTCTTGACCCAATATTGGCAATTCCTTTTTGGGTAAAAGAGTTTGAAGCAGTATCAACTGATCCAATTCCTTCTGGAATTAATACTAATAAACTATCAATAGGATATGAAACTTTCCGATCAATTGGATATGCTTTTTTGTCATAAATAACACGATATGAATATATAATTTCATTTGTCCCAGGTGGTATAGGATTTGTCATACCAAAACCTTTATTTACTTCTATAGCATTTCCTATGGGAAGACTTGATTGGATATCTAAATCAAAGTAATTTTCGGGCAAAGCGAATCTTAATAAGCTCATTATCGATTCTGAATCAGGGACAATAGTATAATTCGTTGGATTATGTATATTAACCATTTCCATGATAGATAGTATTTCATTTGAAGGATCTACATCTACAATAATTATACTTTGTGACTTGATACTAATTTCGGAATAATCACTTTTTTGTCCATAAAGTTTAATTTCTATTATTTCACCCGCATCTGTTAATTCTGCAGGTTGTGAATAATCAACATTATCATAGGAAAAATTAATTAGTATTAACGAATTAGAAGTTAATATATTTTCAATTTTGAATTCGCCATTAGTATCTGTCAAAGTCCTGATTATACTCATGTCATCTTGATATGGACTAATAAAAATGTTCAATTCAACTTCTTGAACAGGTGTTTCTAAATTATCTTTTATAAGTGTTATTTTACCTTGGATTGTTCTTTTATCATCCGCTGCAACTGTTACAGAAGCAATGAGAAAAGCTGAAAAGATCATAAAAACCAGTATTATTTTGTTACGTTTATTTATCATAAATTAAAATAATCTTTATTAATATTTATAGAACATGATGGGCATTTCTTGGCAGTGCTTTTGATAGGTGTATAGCAGTCGTCTTTAAGGCAAATAATATATTTTCGATTTGAATTGTTTGAAATTAATCCACTAATTGTTTTTTCATATTCTTCATTTTTATCTTCAAGAAATTGAATACTTTCTTTAAGAAGCTCTGAAGATTCTTGGGTCTGGTCGTTACCAAGGTTATTTTTCAGAACATCTATAATATTTATTGAAAAATTAACTGACTCTGGATTTCGTTTAAGTCCCTTAAGTAATGGATAAATAATAAATAGGACAAATAATACAGAGGCTATTATCGTAACAGCATAGGTTATCTCAGTCATAAATATTCCTGCTCTTTACTTTTCTCAGGCCATAGCGCTATAAAAGACCCTAAGATTAATATTGGCCCAGCCAGCCACATCCACCATATTAATGGATTAATAGTCATTCGAAATACTACTTCTTCATTTTCTGTAGTTTCAGTTGATATTATATATACATCATGTAGTAATGTGGAGATTATAGCCGCTCGTACGGTTGTAACATTCTGTTTTGGATAAAATGCCTGCCATGAAACGATATCATGAGTTTTATTATTTTTTTCAACTTTTAAGTCATGAAATAATTCTGAACGGTCACTATATTTTACTGTGTTGGAATCAATGTATTGTACTGTATAATCCCCAATTTCAGTTTGTTCACCCTTAGATAAAACAATATCTTTTTGTAATTTATAGAAACTAGATCCTGTTACAGCTATAGCTAATAAGATTATTGCGACGTGGACTATGTATCCCCCATATCGAGGACGATTAGATGAAATAAAGTTAATAAATGCAACAAAAACATTTTCCCCATGTTTAATTCGTATTATTGTTCCTGAAATAAATTCTCTGATAATACATATCAACACAAAGCTACATATAAAAAAGCTTATCAATGGATAGATTTTAGTAATTCCCAATATGATTAGTAGGAGTGTTAGTAATATTGAAAATATTGCTGGAAGTCGAATGGCTAGTAGTAAGGTTTTTACAGATGAATTTCTCCATGGCAATAAAGGGCCAATACCCATAAGAGCTAGTAAAGTAAGTAATAATGGTCCATTAATTTGGTTGTAAAAAGGTGCAGCTACTGTGACAGTTTTACCCTGAGTAATATCTGATATTAGAGGATATATGACACCCCAGAATGTAACAAATGTTACTCCTAATAGCAGAATATTGTTATAGATAAATGATGCTTCTCTCGATAATATTGATTCTATTTCGTTACTTGATTTAACAAACTTTAACCTTGAAGTTAGCACTACTATGCTAAATAGAAGAGCAACAAACATAAATAATAATAATATCCATCCTAAATCTGAAGATGCAAAAGAGTGAACAGATGGTACAGGTCCACCTCTGTTTATAAATATACCAAATAGTGATAAGCAGAATGCTATATCAATCAGGACAATATTCCATATTCGAAATACCCCACGACGTTTTTGAGCCATTATAGAATGCAAGAATCCGGTTAGTGTGAGCCATGGCATTAATGCAACGTTTTCAATTGGGTCCCATGCCCAGTAACCTCCCCAACCTAAAATAGTATAAGCCCACCAAGAACCTAGTAATAAACCTATTGCAAGAATAGCCCATATAATTATTACCCATACCCGTATTACATCAATTTGTTCATCAATATTGGTTTTAGTAATTAATAGACCATTTACAATAGCAAAAGGTATCGCCGTACCTATTAATCCTGCCATTAACATTGGTGGATGGAAAAACATACCTGGATGAGTGAGTAATGGATTTATCCCTCTACCATCATCGGGAATAAATATATTTTCTACAAAAGGATTTGCAAGTGTCGATAATATTAATACAAAAAAGCCCATAATTGCCATCAATATAATATTAGTCCCTTTAAGAGTCTTTGAGGATTTGGACATATTATAAATAGCGCACATTACGGCAAATACGACCACGACATATAAAAGAGATCCTTCATTACCAGCGTAAAAAGCAACCCAAGTATATATAGGTTTCATTGCAAGGCTACTATGATTGGATACGTATCTGATAGAAAAATCATTATTAACAAAAGATATGACTAAAATCAGGGTGGCTGCTAATAGAAAGACAGCCAAAAGTAATACAGTATTTCTAGAACTTAGACTGAGTTTATTATTACCAATTTTAACACCTATTAATGATGCAATTAGTGCATAAAAAGTAGCTACTAAACTTATATATATTAAGGATGTTCCAATTAGTGCCATAAATTAATTATACTATTAATTTGAGTTTATATTTCATTTTTTGTAACTATTGATTTTTTCAATAACTTAATCGATATAATTAATGTAATGAGTATTAGAATAATTACAGGTGTAATCCATGCAAATAGATTTGATCCAGCTTTAGGCGGGGAAGATAAAACTTCCTCTCCATATCTTAGTACAAAGTAATTGATTATTTCTTGATCTGTCTTACCATCAGATAATTGCTCTCGGATTACTGATTTCATTTGTTTTGCTAATTCAGACTGCGACTGATCTAAAGTTTCTGCAGGACATACAGGACACATTAAACTTCTATCTATTCTTTGCGCTATTTCTTCACTTGTTTCCTGATTAGTACAACTTGTTGCAAAAAGTAGGCATAACAAAATTAATGACTTGTTTAAGTTGATGTTGTTTTTTATACAAGAAAATGTTTCCAAAAAAGTACTCAATTTAGAATAGGCTACTTTTGAAACTCGTTTCGAATGTAGTGGACAAGCTGCCATCGTTCTTCAGGGGTTAAATATGTTCTAAAAGCAGGCATAATAGGTGATATTTTATGAGGAAGACCATATGCTCCTGCATAACCGAGTGTTAGCGTTTGATATATTTCACCATCTGGTTTAGCAACAGTGGACCCATTTGATGAAAGGTTAGCAGGTAGATTCCCTTTGGTACCATAAAACCAGTCTTCTTTTGCAACTGCTTCAAGTTTAGCTCTCATAGGTCCATCTCCTAAGCCTTGCGTGCCATGACATACAGAGCAGTTGACAGTGTATATTTTGTGAGCAGAATCTCGATTATAAGGAACAGGGTTAGTTAATGCTTGAGCTTCTTTTAATGAATAAATCACCTCTTTACCAGTTATTGGGACAGAATCAGAAGGAGCAGATAAAGCTGGTGGTTCTTGAGTTTTATATGACTGGTTGTAGTGCATTTCGGGGAATATATCAAGTGGGTAAGTAGGAGGTGGTTCTCCACATCCTGCAACAAACAACATGAAAATAGAAGTCATGATTAATGTCTTTGTATTTAATATCCTTATCATATTTAGTGTTTTAGAGATATTTATCACTTATTATTCCTTATAATTTGT